>JAZDEQ010000001.1:0-2691 GCA_043808565.1 Candidatus Uhrbacteria bacterium
CGAGGAGAAGGCGTTGATCGACAACTTGTCGATGGACTTCCTTGCTGCCTCTGTTGGTTGGCTCCGGTATACAAGAGCTCTGTCCGAAAGTGGCTTGGAATTTGTATATCAGGTTTGCGAAAAAACCGAAAACGAACTTTGGACGCTTCTCGAGAGTGTTGTTCTGGTGGATCTCGGTGTCGTAATTCGGCGTATCAAAAATGATCTCGGGCTTCGTGGTCTTCACCTAGGGATGGTGTTCTCCGACAAAGTTCGTGCCAAACTCCCCAGGCCGCACCGTTGTCCATAGGACGATCGCCACGACCTCCGAACGTGTCCGCTTCCGGGCACGTTCTTTCTTTATTTCTAAAACCAAAAACCACCCATCTTCCACTTCTCGAAGCCCGTGCCCACCGGGTGACCACGAAGCGTGAATTTGAGTGGTTTTATCGTTGACTATGTATGACTATGCGAAACTGTTATTTCAGCTAATCTCGGCACTATTTCGCTATGTTTACAGCGTTATCCTAAAACCCTGATTTCGGGTTCGATCCCCGTTGATCGCCCCATCACGTTAAAGACTAATGTTTACTCGCGGCAGTGGGTTCTGTGTTGGCTGTTTGCGGCCTAACAAATTCTTTCTATTCCAACCTTTGTCTTTAACGTGATGGTTATATCAAAAAAGAACGGAAATTTTTTCCGTTCTTTTTTGTACTCGCATTTATTTTATTTCCAAAGTTTTGATTATTTGTTCGGCCACCAAAAGCAGAGCTTCGGTTTTTTCGTAGGTTGGCATATTAATCGAGAATTCTAAGACGGTATTTGGTGTTTCAACGAAATACTGAACTTTAGTTTTGACCAAACCTTTTTGGCCATCGAGATAACATTCATTGAGACACTGGAAAATAATTTTTTTTGCTAGCGTGCCATTATTTAGAATTGTGTCTTCTCGAGAAATTTTTATATCGTTTATCGTTAACTCATGGTATGGCGGATAATCAGCCGCCTGCATTAATTTAACCGCGGCGGCGGCTTCTTCTTCGTTGTGACCAAAGGCCGTGATAATTTCTTCAAAAGTTTTTTCGTTTTTTAAAATCAAGGAAACATCTAAATTAACAATATTGGGGTCATTATAAGTATTGTTCGATTGCCCGCTGGCGAGAAAATATTTTGTGGAAAATTTATCGCTACTGATTTGGTAAGCCTCATCTTTGGAAACGAGCCAAATTTTTGGGAGATTAATTGTAAAATCGTCATCGTCAATTTTTTGCCAGCCGTCAGGTAATTTATTTGGATTTTCTTCGGTGACGGCGGGCGGGGTTTCCGTGGCGGCCGGCAGTGTGTTTTGGTTGATGCTTGTTTGTTCTTTGGGTGGTTGAACCAATGGCGTCATAATCCGTGAAACCAAAAAAAGTCCAGCTACACCAAAAATAATTAAAGAAGCCCAAAGCCAAGGGGATTTCATAAAATTTTATTTTTTGATACTATAAAACATATTAATATTTTACCTTAATTTTTATGAGCTCACCAGAAATGTCGCCAGGAGACCAAGAAGTAGGCAGAAAACCGTCAGCTTCAAGGCTAAAAAAAACTGGCGATTTTGACAGAATCCCTTCTTTTGATTTAAAACCGATTTTGCCAGGAGGCGTTGATGAAAAAGATACTGGACTGGTTGGTCAAAAACAAGAAATGGAACCAACATCAGCAATAGGTGGAAAAAAGAGATTTTTGTCACAGGTCGGTGAGGAGACTCGAATGAAATATTTGGAGGAACAATTAGAGGCTTTAGAAGCAGAGTTAAAAAGTTTACCTTCTTCTGACGTTTCAAGAAGGAAAGAATTACAAGAAAGAAGAAGTGGTCTTGTGGACGAACTCAGTCAAATAATTTTAAGGGTTGATGATGAAAATTAAAAAATCAAAAAAATTCTCGTGTTGAGGATTTTTTTGTTTGGTTTTTTTAAACCATTTTATAAAGGAAAAGCCCGGTGATTTTACACACGGGGCTTGATGGCGGCCGGCGATGACAGCAAGCTGTTCGCCGGACGCAAGAGACGTCAGTAGCCGGAGATGACGCAGTCGATGACCGCGTCAGCGAGCCATTGGTTGGCGCTGTCGCCAACCACCAGGCCGTCAGAGGCTCGAATTTCGAGCCTCACTTTTCGTCCGTCCACCGTCGCTTTGGCGACAACTGTTTCGGTTCGTCGTCCAAACAACGACGGGACAAGGACTTCTGTGGTCAATGTCGCCAGACTTACATCCGTCAGCTCGGAGCAGGAAGGAGTGTAGATCTTTCCGGTTATCCTTGCTTTAACCGGAAGAAGGAAACCCAAGCCCGCAACGTCGAGGTTGATCACTCTTTCCTGGTAGATGGTGGTGCCTTGTTCTTTTACGATTCTCAAAGCACCTTCCATTTCCGAGGGCTCGGAGGTCAGACCGGTAGCCAGGGTCAGGAGGAGTGGTATCAAAGAAAACATCGTAAGCCCCATGTTTGTAACGGCAGAATTTGCCGTTGGGTAATTGACTGACAGTTTAAAAATAACACTAAAATTGGCCATTTGTCAACCCCAAGTGAGAGACCGCTGCAAAACTCTTTTTTTGAAAATTTTTTCTTTCAAAGTGGGAAGAAAAAATAAAAAATAGCCTTTTTGTTTGTTTTAATCCCTATTTTAGAGGCTAAATGACGATTAAATGGGGAAAGTAAAAAAGGCCTCC
>JAZDEQ010000002.1:0-9385 GCA_043808565.1 Candidatus Uhrbacteria bacterium
ATTTTTTTTGGCATAGTGAGGACGAAAATGAAGTATAATTAAGAATACGTTCACGGTATCCCAATAGTATACGTCATTTTCGTCTCCATTAAGAGACAATAACTGGTTGGGGATCAACTGAATCGCCTACCAGTGCCGAAATTTAAACACCGGCCCCATCGTCTAATGGTTAGGACGCGAGCTTTTCAAGCTTGTAATCCGAGTTCGATTCTCGGTGGGGTCACCATCACAGAATCGGTGTCCAAACAGAGCTCCCTGAACGGGGAGTTTTGTGTTATCTCAGCAACTTTTTGGTTCTTGATAACAAAGTTCGTGAAGAGTTTTCTCATAACGAAATCAAGGTCAGACATCTTGCCGATTTTTTGTATGCTGTTAGCGATGTTTTGGAAAAGTTCGTGAAAATCCTGGAAAGCCAAAATAGCGTCTTTTGCGTCCAGTTTATCGTTTTTCAAATCCCTTATTTTTTCTTGAAACTCTTTGATTTTTTCCAAGCCGGCTTTGAGGTCTTTTCGATATTCCTTTTTCAAAGTTTCGTCGTTTTCTTTTTTGAGCAATTCCTTGATTTCAAAAACATCCTTTTCCTCACCCCGCAAACGCATAGTCAGCGAGGCAATCTCTTTGCCCGCCTCTTTTCTGTTTCCTTCCAGCGTTTGTTTCATTCCTTCCAAATACTTTTGATAGCCCTTTTTGGTTGAAAGAGGATTGGTTTTCAAAAAATCAACCGCCGCCTTTATGATCTCTTTGGCTCGAATTGACTTGCCAGCCATTTCACAACCCTTGGCCGAACATCGAAAGTTGAAATAGCTCGTGACCTCATTGTTTTTGTTTTTCTTTGTCGTCAATCCGGTAGCCATTTTATGCCCGCAATGACCACAGGTGACCATACCACGCATAAGATCGGCCTTGATGACTCCACGGGGCTTGATAGCTTCGGTTAGCTTGAAACTCTTTTTGATGTCACCAAGTTTGAAAAGTTTTTCAATGTCGTTGGTATCATAAGCCGGTTCAAAATCATATTTGTCGGCCAACAAAACAACCTGTTTTCCGAAAATGTTTATGCCGGCATAAATGGGATCACGCAAAAGTTCAGAAACAAAGTTTTCGTTGATTTTCAGTTCTTGATGTTTGGTGTGTTTGGTAGTCACTGGAAAACCACGGTCAGCCAAAAAGGTGGCAATCGGTTTGAGCTGTTCGCCTTTCAAACGACGACTGAAAACTTCCCGAACCAGCTCGAAGTTTTGATCATCGGGACGAAGGAAATCTCGTTTGTCTTTGTAGTAACCGTGCTTGCCTTTGCTTCCCGCCCACTTGCCCTCAAGGGTTTTGTTTTTGATCGTTCGGGTTATAGCCAAAGAGTGGTTGTCGGAAAACTGTTTGGCTAAAATAAAAGTAAAGCCCAAAAGCATTTTGCCAGAGGAGTCATTTTGAAAAGAAAAATGGTTGGCAAACTTGATGTCCTTGATGTCGAAGTGATCGAGCAAATCAATGATCTCCCCGCCTTCTTTCATATTGCGAGCCAGACGGTCAGGTGCCCAAGTGATTATGCCTTCATACTTGCCGGCTTTGAGGTCGTCAATCATTGCTCGAAACAACGGTCTTTTATCCGAGATCTTGGCCGATTTTTCTTCTGCGACTACCTTCAACCAATGCAAACCCAAACGGTCAGCAAGGGCTTTACATTCGGTTATCTGGTCTTCGATACACCTTATTTGCTTATCGAATTTTTTCGTTGACCTGCGGGCGTATATGACATAGCGGTATTCCATTTGGTCATCGTTGCCGTGATCAAGCAAACCAAAGGCGGCTTTCATCCTTTCCACCAGCTCAATCACTTTTTGCGTTGGTTTTTGAGTAGGTTTTGCCATACTTTTTGGCTATTTTAGCATATTTTGGATGGGGAGACCATTGACAAAATGGTGATTTTCGTGTATAGTTAGTAGTCACAATACCTGTGGCATTCTCACAAGGGAGAAAACCCGTGCTTCGTTTCCTCGCCATTTTGATCACGACCCTCCTCTGCGCCAACACTGCCAACGCCGAAGGCGCTTTCCACCCTTCTCGAGTTCGTCTGCTCATCCACGGCGGCGTGGACATCGGGGAGAAGTCCCAGCTCCAGCTCGACTTCATCCCAGCCGGAAACCTGCTCGGCGAAGTCGCTCCGCTCACCCACCTCGGCGTGAACATCGAGCCGGTCAAAGGGCTTGGTGTGAAGCCGGTCATCGGCTGGGCTTTCGGAAACGACGAACCGATCCTCGCCATCCAACTGTCACCGGTCTTCGCTGATCGGATCTACGGTTGGGGCGATGTCGAACTCCAGCTCCCCAGCCAGAGTGGCTACTGGTTCGCACAGGCGGACTACGAGCTCACCGACCACATCCACGCCGGAGTCGAGGGCGAAGGGTGGGGGCTGTTCTCCGACGGATCATCGTGGAGCAACGGCGGCGGCGTGAACCTCCTTGGTCGTTTCGACAAGACCGGTATCGACCTCGCCGGCCACATCCGCAACCTCGACGGCTCGACCAAGCCCGAGTTGGTCGTCCGAGTTCATCTCTTCCTCTAGCGCACCGTGTGCGAACGAAAAAGGAGCCATCCGATGGCACCGTCGTTCGTCGTCGGGTGCGCTCTTTTTTTTACGAATTTTATCAAATCGACCGCCTCAAAAAGCGGTCGGTTTTGGTATGGAAATGGTCGGGTTTTAGTTATGCCTCCCATTTGGAGACGCTAATTCGATCAAGATCAAGGTCGAAACCACTACCTTTTTGACAAAAAGTTAGTGGGACATCGTCGGTTTTCAGTTCTCTCCCAAACTTCAAAAGCAAATCAATAAGGCGTTCGGTTGGGAGTTGCGTCAAATCACGCTTTGAAAGTTCGGTTTCAATGGTTTGGAGTTGTTGGCCAAAAAGTTCAATCCTTCGTTCAACACCAACACGATATTTTTCTCGCATTGCTTCGAGGTGGATTTGCCGAAAGTTTTTGATGTCTTCTTGAAACTCTTTGCTCCAGTCAATCAGGGTGCTTTTGGCAACATCCAACAAAGACAAAATTTGACAAAGGAAAAACTTAATTGTATGATATCATCATAACATCATATCATATGTCTACCATTTCTGTTCCACTCACTCAAACCCTTGAATTATTTATCGAACGCACGGTAAAACGCGGCGTGGCTTCTACTAAAGCCGAGGTTGTTCGACAAGCACTTTCATGCTACGCCGAGGAAGAAGCCGTGGTCGCGGTGTTGCGGGCGCAACAAGAACGCAAGGATGGCAAAGAAATTCGCGGAAATCTTCGAAAAATTTTGAAACAAATGTAATCTAATATGGAGGTAACTTTTTCCCCCAGTTTCCTTGGTTCTCTCCGCACGCTTCAACAGCAATTACAGAACGAAGTGTTTGAAAAGATTGACTTATTTTCTGATATCAAAAATCATAAAATTTTGAAAGTTCATAAACTGAAAGGACGGTTGCGCGGTTGTTATTCGTTTTCAGTAAACTATCATATTCGAATTGTCTTTGAGTTTGTTGGAAAACCGCGACGCGCTTATTTGTTGGCCATTGGAGATCACGAAGTTTATAATTAATTCTGGAAATTTTAAATTCATCTGCAAAAACGGATGGTTTTTTGTTTTCAGCCAACTTTTTTATTTTGATTTTGTTCCGAAATATCCATACTTTGTGGTTTTTTGTTATAAATTACGGCTTAATAGACATTTATTCTGCAAACAGATCACGCACGTCGTCCCAGGTTAATTTTTTAAAAGTATCTCCGCTTTCGCCGATCATGGCATCAAATTACCAATACCGTGTCTACACCAATATCGAGAGTCCACGGTATTTCCTTAAACTTAAAAAAGAGTTAAAATAAAATCGCTAATCGTTAATTTTATAATTATGTCCAACTTGCCATTTCTTTTACTTTCTCTGGCTTTATTTTTTATTTGGACTTTGCTGTTCTTTTTTGGTCGGCAAACCAGACGCGAACAAATAATTATGAGCTTGGTTGGCGTGGTTTTAACGCCAGCCATTATTCTAATCGCGGTTAATGACTATTTGGCTTCTGATGTTGTAAGTCACGGTTCTATTGGTTTAGAAAATTTTATTTTTGCTTTTTCATTAACCGGCACTGCGGCCGTGGCTTATGAAATTTTGGTTGGTCGGCGTTTAAAAAATTTACGCCACAAACATTTTTGGGGACCGCACCATCTTAATTGGTTAGCGACGTTAGTTATTCTGCTCGGAGCTTGGGCCGGGGTTTCTTCGGCCATGTTTTTCTTGTTTCCTATTGGTTCAATTTATTCCTTTATTGTTGGTGGACTTTTGGTAACGACTTTTATGATCGCCGAAAGACATGATTTATTAATCGACTCGTTATTTTCTGGTTTATTTACCGTGGTTTTAGTTTTTGGCTTGGAACAAATTTTCCTGCGCCACATTTTTGTGGTTAGCTCGGCTTCACTTTGGCAAATCGATCAGCTTTCTGGTTTTAGTTTAAATCAAATCCCGGTTGAAGAAATAATTTGGATTATGGTTGTCGGTATGGCCATCGGGCCAGTCTATGAATTTGTTAGGCATTATCGGGTGAAAACTTGATTTAAAACCGATCGTCATTGCGAGCGCCGCGCGAAGCAATCTGCTGATCGAACATTACTAGATTGCCGCGTCGCTCAGTGGCTTCACTCCTCGCAATGACGAACGAATTTATAACTTTCAAAATATGTCACCAACAAAACAACCCGACAATGAACTCGACTGGTTGCCCGAAAGCGAAGGCCAACTAGCCGTCGATGTTTTGGAAGATGAACAAAATATTTATATTCGGGCGGCGGTGGCTGGCACTCAAGCCGATGATTTAGATATTGTCGTAACTCACGACACGGTAACAATTCGCGGCAAAAGATATCATGGCTGTGACACTTGGGAAAACGCTACCAGCCATTTAGAAGAATGTTACTGGGGGGTTTATTCGCGCTCAGTGGTTTTACCAAGCCATGTTCAGCCCGAAGCCGCTGACGCCGTTATTAAAAACGGCATTCTAACCATTACTATTCCTAAAATTGAAACTTCCAGTGATTTAAATGTTATTGAACTAAATTGATATGAACCTCAGCGAATTAAAAGAAAAAATTTCCCCTCCGGCTTTAAAAAAGCCGGTCTTTTCTAAAAAACAAAAAATATTAATCATCAGTATTTTGGCCGGTCTGGCCATTGCCTATGCCGGAACTTTTGTTTGGGCCAAAAGTTATGACCATCGTTTAGCCCCTAACCTTTGGATTGGTGAAACCAAAATTGGCGGCTTAAATTCCGATGAAGCCAAACGAGAAATTAATACGGCCGTTGATAAAATCCTGGCCAGCGGTTTACAACTAGCCATCGATGGAACGGTTGGAACAATCCCTTTGTCATCAGCTGGAGCCGAAACTGGTGACTATGTGGTTTTTGATGTTAATAAAACCGTGGAAGAAGCTTTTAAAAAGCATCGTTCTAGTCTGCCGATTTTCCAACCCTTTAAACTTCTTTATGCGTTAATCAGAAAAACCGAAATGGAAATTTCCACCAGCATTAACCAAGAAAAAATGTTTGAAATGATTTTAAAAGTTTTTCCCCAAAGCCTTCAGCCGGCGGTTGATGCCGGGTTTTCTTTTAAACAAGAAAATAATCTTTGGACAGTTACTGTCACGCCGGCGGCCAAGGGCTTAACAATTCCGGTCGGTCAACTTTTCGCTCAATTATATAAGCAACTTTCCAGCCTTGACCCGCAACCAATTGTTTTAGCCCGAGCGGTTGAAGAACCAGGAATTATCGAATCTGAAGCTGAAAAATTAACCACTGCGGCCGAAGCCGCCATTAATGGCGCGCCTTATTCCATCTCTTTTGAAGAAAAAATATGGAGCCTTGAAGCGGTTGATTTGATTACGGTTATAAAACCGACCTTTGATCAAAAAAATAAAATTATTTTATCAGCTTCGGTCGATGGTCTGGCGCCAATTTTTGAAAAAATTGCTGCCGAAATAGAAAAGCCGGCCACTGACGCTCGTTTGTTAATGGAAAATGACCGAATCACTGATTTTCAAACCAGTGCCAATGGTCTAACTATTGATCGTCAAAAAACCGCCGCCGCCCTAACGGAAATAATCCAAAATCCGGAAAACAAAATTCCTTGTCCACTGTCAGTAAATATTATTGAACCGGCCGTTAAAATGGAAAGTGTAAATGATCTTGGTATTAAAGAAGTTCTCGGCGTCGGCACTTCAAATTATAGTAACAGCCCGACTAATCGTATTAAAAATATAAGAAACGGTGTCCGACTTTTAAACGGTCTGCTTATTAAACCAGGTGAGGAATTTTCCTTGGTCTCGGCACTTAAACCAATTACTATTGATAACGGTTATTTATCAGAACTGGTAATCAAAGGCACTGAAATCGTACCAGAAGTTGGTGGTGGTTTATGTCAGATTGGCACCACAACTTTCCGGGCGGCTTTAAATTCTGGTTTGCCAATTACCGCTCGCAGTAATCATTCGTTGGTTATTAACCACTATGCCGATCCCACCAATGGTAATCCGGGCACCGATGCGACGATTTACGATCCGGCACCGGATTTAAAATTTATTAACGACACTGGCAATTACCTTCTCTTTCAAGCCGAAATGGACGAAGCCAACACCATGCTTTATTTTAGCTTTTGGGGCACTTCTGATGGCCGAAAAGGTTCCTACACCCCACCAACCTTAATTCGTTGGATTGGTGTTGGCCCGGAACAAATAACCGAAACTTTGGCTCTTGAACCAGGAGTAAAAAAATGTCAGAATGCCTTTGTCGGTGCTGACGCAACTTTCACCTACACGGTCAAAAAACCCGATGGCACAAAAACCGAAACAGTTTTTGATTCTCATTATCGCCCATTACCAAAAATCTGTTTGCTTGGCGTGGCCGAATTAACTCCACCACCAGAAGAAATTCCGACGGTAGTTGACGAGACAACCGAATCAACAACCAATTCGACTACAAACCCGGAATAAAAATTTATAGGCATTTCGTAGATTTGTAAATTCGTAATAAGATTAGTAATTCGCATCCCCGCACACCCATTACTTTATCCCCAAAAAATAGCTTGCTAAAAAATCCAGACGCGGTAACATCAAACCAGCCCAATGATGGATGTTTACATTCGCCATCGGGTCAATAACAAAAAGAAAATAAAATCCCCCCTTCACTTCGTTGAACGAAGCTACGGAGGGACTTAAACCATTATCACGAAGAAACTGCAGGCAAGAAATTTCGAACGAGGATTGAACGAGTCGAAACCCGGTCATCCGAGACCGAAATCCCATGCTTGTCGTGCCTGCAGATTCCTTGTGGCAGTGGTTTTTGTTTTTTTAAACGACGGGTTATTTTATGTGATTTAAAGGGATCTGTCAAGACCCTCAACCTTAAACTTTTTAAAAAAGTAAAAAATAAGGCCTTTTTACCTTATTTTTTATTATTTTCGACTTAAAACTGAACAACAAAAAATAATCCAACGGCTTAGGTTTTGTGAACCACTTTATCAATTAAACCGTATTTAATGGCCTCGTCAACGCCCATAAAATAATCACGATCAGTGTCTTGTTCCATTTTTTTCATAGGCTGACCAGTGTGCTTAGACAAAATTTCATTTAAACGGTCTTTAATATGAAGGATTCTTTCGGCGTGAATTTTAATGTCCGTCGCTTGGCCTTGAAAACCACCAAGAACTTGATGAATCATAATCTCTGAATTGGGTAAAGCAAAACGTTTGCCGGCCGCTCCGGAAGCTAAGAGAACCGCACCCATGGAAGCCGCCATACCAACACAAATTGTGGAAACGTCTGGCTTTACATATTGCATAACATCGTAAACTGCCAAACCAGCCGTAACCGAACCGCCCGGAGAATTTATATACAACTTAATATCTTTGGTTTTGTCTTGGCTCTCTAAAAATAAAAGTTGAGCAATAACCGTATTGGCCACAGCATCATCGATTTCCGTACCTAAAAAAATGATCCGATCTTTTAACAAACGAGAATAAATATCATAAGACCGTTCGCCATAACTGGTTTTTTCAATGACTGTTGGAATTAAAAATGACATAGGGTGAGGGGTTATGTTTTTTGTTCAAATGTTCAAATTGTTCATTTGGATCGAAACCGATTGTGAACAGGTTCAAGTTGAACATTTTGAACAACTCGAACTCTAGTTTACCACTAAACTACTGTTTTTTCCATTTTCCAAGAACCATTGTTACTCGGGATCAGACGTGTGTTCGAAACAGTAAAACCCGCGGCTTTGGCATGACCACCACCACCATTAGCTCGAGCGATCACGGCCACATCGCCAGTATGAGTTCGTAAACTGAATTTGACTCCACCATCTTTGGTTTCACGTATGACGCAAATCGTGTCATTGGCGACTACATTTTGTAAAAAATTTGATAAACCATCAATCTCATCTTCGCTGACTTGAAAATTTTCCATGTCATTGCTGGTAATGCAAGTAGCCACAGCTTGATACTCTTCATGAAACCATAAGCGCTCCAAAGCCACCCCCCAAAGACGCAAGGCTGGTAGCGAACGATTTTTTAAAAGCAAACGAATGGCTTCACCGCCCCGAGCTCCAGCCAATAAAAGTTCTGAGGCACTAGCCAAGGCCGTCGCGGTTGTGGCGTCATTAGAAAACGAGGTGGTGTCAAAAACCAATCCAGAAAAAAGGCAGGTGGCCATTTCTCTGGTCACTTCAATTTTATTGACTTTGAAAAAACGATGAATGATTTCGCAGGTAGCCGGAGCTTCAATGTCAACAAAATGGAGATGACCAAATTTGGAATTAGTAATGTGATGATCAAAATTTAAAATCATTGGCCGTGGTCCGTTTAATTTTTCAATAACACTATTAATGTAATCCTCATCTGAACAATCAAAAGTCACAATTAAATCTGGTGACAGTTTAGATAAATTTTCTTGATCAAAAAAAACTTTTTCTTGATGTGGTAAAAGACGATATTTTTCTGGTACAGCTTCAGAAACAAAAATCTGGACTGGTTTACCCAGACGCAATAAATAATCAGCCACGGCCAGCGAAGAACCAAGCGAATCACCATCCAACCGTTCGTCGGCAACTAACAGTGGCCGTTCAGCCGCCACCAGCTTTTCGTGCATTTGTTCAAGAATTGAATACATAGGTAAAGCGAGACAGTATATCGAATCGCTAACAAACGGTCAACCATTTGGAGGAGACCGCTGCAAAACTCTTTTTTTGAAAATTTTTTCTTTCAAAGTGGGAAGAAAAAATAAAAAATAGCCTTTTTGTTTGTTTTAATCCCTATTTTAGAGGCTAAATGACGATTAAATGGGGAAAGTAAAAAAGGCCTC
>JAZDEQ010000003.1:0-6946 GCA_043808565.1 Candidatus Uhrbacteria bacterium
ATTTTTTTTGGCATAGTGAGGACGAAAATGAAGTATAATTAAGAATACGTTCACGGTATCCCAATAGTATACGTCATTTTCGTCTCCATTAAGAGACAATAACTGGTTGGGGATCAACTGAATCGCCTACCAGTGCCGAAAAATGAATTTTAAAAATTAATTAATATTTTTTTATGGAAGGACTTATTCCTCTGATTATATTCTTGGTTATTTTGTTTTTTGCTTGTTTAAAACAAGTTAACCAATACGAGCGTGGGGTAAAATTTACCATGGGTAAATTTTCCGGCATTGTGAATCCAGGTTGGTACCCAATTGTTCCGATCTTTCAATCGATTCGCAAAATCGACATGCGACTTAAAGCCGTTGATGTGCCATCGCAAGATGCAATTACCAAAGATAACATTTCAGCCAAAATCAACGCGGTTATTTATTACAAAGTTGTTGATGCTGGCAAAGCCATTCTTGAAGTCGAGCGAGTCGACTACGCGGTGTTACAATTGGCTCAAACCACCATGCGAAATATTGTCGGCGAAGTAACTCTTGATGAATTATTAAGCCAGCGACAAACCATTTCCGATAAGATTGAAAAAATTGTTGACGAGGCCACTACGAATTGGGGGGTTGAGGTAACGGTAGCCGAATTAAAGGACATCAACTTGCCACAGGAAATGATTCGGACTATTGCCAAACAGGCCGAAGCTGAGCGCGAACGTCGAGCCGTAATCATTAATGCTGAAGGCGAAGTTGTGGCCGCGGAAAATTTGGCCAAAGCCGCCAATATTCTCGCGGGTTCGCCAGGCGCTTTGCATCTGCGAACTTTGAATTCCATCAATGACATTTCTTCTGATGCTTCTAACACTGTAGTTTTTGCTGTGCCTTTAGAAATTTTAAAAGCCTTTGAAGGTTTTGCAAAAAAATAATAAAAAAATAATCCGTCATTGCGAGCGCCTCGCGAAGCAATCCAATAATTAGATTGCTTCGTCGTTCAGTGGCTTCACTCCTCGCAATGACGGTTTTCCTTTTATTTTCGATTTATGCGAATTCTTGGTCTTGAAACCAGTTGCGACGAAACCTCGATTGCCATTCTTGAAACCGATGGTCGGGTTTTTAAAATCGAAAAAAGTTTGATTGCTTCACAAGCGGCTAAGCATGCGGAATATGGTGGTGTGGTGCCCGAAGTGGCCGCGCGTTGTCATGTTGATGTCTTGTTTCCGTTGCTTAAAGCCGCCGGTGTTTCAGCCGATGGTTTTGGAATTGACGTTATCGCTGTAACCGCTGGACCAGGCCTGGTTCCAGCTTTGCGGATTGGTGTTGAGGCGGCTAAAGCTTTAGCTTTTGTTTGGCACAAACCATTGGTTGCTGTTAATCATATGGAAGGCCACGTTTCCAGTGCCTTTTTACCGTCTATCAACCCCCTCTCCCCCGCTCTTCGATCGGACTCAGAGCGGCCTGAGGGATCGATGGCCGGGGAGGGGGCAGGGGTGGAATTACCTGCCGTTTGTTTACTCGTATCTGGCGGTCACACTGAGCTACTTTTAATGAAAAATTTTTGTGAGTATGAATTCCTGGGTCGGACTCGCGACGATGCGGCCGGTGAAGCTTTTGATAAAGTGGCTAATCTTTTAGGTTTGCCATATCCTGGCGGTCCGCAAATTTCCAAACAAGCTTTATTAGGCAAAAGAGACGCCATTGATTTTCCTCGACCAATGATGACCAACCACGATGATTTAGATTTTAGTTTTTCCGGTTTAAAAACTGCTGTGGCCGTTTATCTGCGTAATAATTCTCCCTCTCCTGTCGCCACGACGGGGGAGGGTTGGGGTGGGGGTGCAGATGTCTGTGCCAGCTTTGAACAAGCTGTGATTGATGTTCTGGTAGAAAAAACTAAACGCGCAGTTAAAAAAACCAATCCCAAATCAGTTATTGTTTCCGGTGGTGTCTCAGCCAATCTTTTGTTGCGCGAAGAAATGAAAAAACGTTTGACGCCTCTACCGGTGCATTTTCCTTATCTGGAATTTACTGGCGACAATGCTGCCATGATTGCGGCCGCTGGTTATTTTCGCGCGGTTCGCGGTGAGTTTACCGATCCATTAAAATTGGAAGCTGATCCGAATTTACGGTTGGCTTAAACACCCCTCTCTTCGCCCCGTGGCGGGGCGGCATCTCTCCCCGGAAGGGGAGAGTGTTCATGTTTACGGTCAGTCTCCCCTCCGGGGAGAAATGCCGGCGAGGCCACCGAGCCGATTAGAGAGGTGTGAAAGCCGCTTAACATTTTATGATTTCTAAATCCCCAGAAGAGACAAAAAAAATTGCGACTGATTTTGCCGTGACCTTACACGGCGGCGAGGTTATTGCTCTTGAAGGTGAAATTGGTGCTGGTAAAACCACTTTTACCCAAGGTTTAGCCGCAGCGCTTGGGGCTGAAGGTTTGGCCCGCAGTCCAACTTTTACGGTTCTCAATGTTTATCCCACTGGCCGCGAGCCAATAAAAAAAATTGTCCATCTCGATGCTTATCGCTTGCGAACACCCGAGGATTTATTTAATCTCGGACTCGAAGAATGGGCTGGCCAGCCAGAGGCCGTGGTTTTAATTGAATGGCCAAACATGGTGGCCGAAGCGGAAATTAAAACCGACCGAGTGGTAAAAATTACCACTGGCCAAAACGAAAACGAGCGGATTATTGACATTTCAGGTTTCTAAGAGTACAATCCTTAGTTCTTTGAGCACAAGGGTTTTCTTGCTTTTTTCGTGATTTTTAAAAAATGATGAAAAGAGCGAGGAAACACTGATACAATTTCAAGCGAGGTGAACGATGAGAACACCGTGGTATAAAATCCTGCTGATGGCGACAGTTCTCCTGCTCGCCGTCGGAGCTGCTGGCCGCAGGGGCGCCGGTGACTACATCAGCAACAAGGTGCTGACCGTAATCGCCGACAGGATGGTTGAGGAATACCTGCCATCGACCAAGAGCGTTGGTGGTGGTTCGGATCGTTACGGCACGTTCCATGCCATGGGCTTGGTTCGTGGTGGGATGTATGACCACTACGGAAAGAAGAGGAATTTTACTACCCTCTGGACATCCTTCATGGTTGCTGTCAACGAAGCCGGAAAAGATCCGGCGGCGGTCAAGAAGTTCTACAACCGGCACATCGACGTCTTCCTGTCGAAAGTAGTGGAATCGGCCCAGGGAAGAGGTTGCTCGTACTACGAAGAAGGCGCGGAGATGTCGACGTGGCGACCATTGACCAATCGTGAAACGGCAGAAATGCTCGTCGCCTATTCCGTCATGGCAGAGTCGACAGTTCAGTACCTCGTGCTGGCGGGTCAGCCAGTTAGTCGGTCGTTCCAGGAAAGGATCGACCGGCTTGCCTCTGATTCCGATCTCAGTATTTCAGTGCGGAGGCAGGCAGAGTTGGCGATCATGGCCGACCTGGCCACAGCGTCAGACTTGCCGTTTTCCACCGAGGGCGGCTACGACGTCTCTGCCGGCTTCCGAACCTGGCAATTCGGGATGAGGCGATACGAAAGTTCGCCGGAGCTCCTCCAGGCGATGATCGAAATCGCCCAGGACGTCACCCGGCGAACACTGGCCAAGGCCGAAGAAGTCGGCCGCCGGTCCGTTCTTCTCGAAGAGTAGCTAAGTACTCTTCGATGTGCCCCTGGGTTCGCAAGAATTTGGGGGTTCAATCTTTTCAAGGAGTCGCAATGAAAATTCGCACAGTTGCTTTCCTGGTGTTTCTTGCCGTACTTTCCGGCTTCACTTTCGGATGCCGACATCACTACACCGAGACCGAAAAAGAGCTCTTGAACCAGCCAGTGGTTCCGGTGGTGTTGCCGGTCAGTACTACAACAATGCCGATTCCTTCCTCGGCGCGGACGCCCACCCTGACCTGCCTGGACATGGCAGTCAGGAATACAAACCACACGTGCAACATCGGAACAGATCGTTATGGTCTGTGTCCAATCTTGCTCGCGGAAGTTGACCCGTCGCAAGAGTGGGAGGTGGCCGTGACCGGACAAGTAGTTGAGTCGTCGGCCGAGGGGAAGGTGCTGATAGATGGGCTGTCGATCACCGTCAATGGTCGATTGTGTCCGACCAGGTTTTCCTATCCTCTCGACACCATCTTTCTCCTTCCAAACAAGGCCAAAGAAGCCGCGGCCACTACTGTGCAAAAGTGCGCCGCGTGGGTCGAGGCCGGGTGTCCTCGATGAAATCTTTCGAAGGGCAGCTTCCTGCTCTTCGACACGTCCCCGGGTTCGTCACACGAACCCGGGGCGTATCTTTTTAAAAAGATTTTTCAAAACAAAAAAGCGTCGCACAAAACATGCGATCGCCTGGATTATGCTACGTTTTTTAATCCCTTCTACCCCTTCCGTCCCTTAAGTCCCTTCAACCCCCTCAACCCCTTTTCCCCTCCAACCCAACCGATCAAGCTCCGCCGGTGGCTCTAAAAATTTCTTCAACAGTTGTAATGCCTTCAGCGGCTTTTAATAAGCCGTCTTGCGACATGGTAACCATGCCTTGCTCAATGGCTAATTTTTGTACCTGATATTCAGAAATATTTTCTGACATGGCGGCACGAATCACATCGTCCATTAAAAAGACTTCGTAAATACCGATTCGGCCTTTGTAACCAGTATTGTTACAAATTTCGCAACCAGTGCCTTTGGAAAATTTAAGGCTATCAAGATTAGGAATAGTTTCACCAGAAGCTGGGGAAATACTGCCCAAGATTTTTTTAATTTCTTCGAGTTTTTCTGGTTCAACAACGTCATCGACTTTACATTTCTGACAAACTTTGCGAACTAAACGTTGACCAATAATTGCGTTAAGAGCCGGGGCCAAAAGAAAAGGTTTAACACCCATGGAAAGAAAACGCGGCAAGGCACCCGAGGCCGAGTTGGTATGGATGGTCGAAAGCAAAAGATGGCCAGTGAGTGCGGCATTGATGGCTGTATCGGCAGTTTCTAAATCGCGAATTTCGCCAACCATGATAATGTCAGGATCTTGGCGGAGGATGGAACGTAGTCCAGAAGCAAAAGTGTAATTTTTACTAGCATCGATTTGTGATTGATTCAAACCTTCAATTTTATATTCGATTGGATCTTCTAAGGTAATGATTTTTACGCCCGGCTCATTAAGTTTTTTAAGCACTGCATAAAGCGTGGTGGTTTTACCAGAACCGGTTGGACCAGTGGTGACAATCATGCCGTGAGGTTTTTCGATTTCTCGGAGAATTTTTTTCTCTAAAAGTGGCCGCCAACCAAGTTCAGAAAATCTTACTTCAATGGCCGAAGCCTTGAGAATACGCATAACCACTGATTCGCCCCAGTTGGTGGGAATAGTTGAAACACGAACATCAGTATCGCCACCTTTGAGAAAAATGGTAAAGCGACCATCTTGGGGGCGTTCGGTAACATTGAGTTTTAAACCAGAAATTAATTTGATACGAGAAATAACTTTTTTCCAAGCTTCGTGCGGCAGATTGGCGACGTCTTGCAAAACACCATCAAGCCGATAACGAATGGCGATTTTTTCCTCCTCAGCTTCGATGTGAATATCGCTGGAATTAAATTTTAAAGCCGCGGCAATTACCACAGTCATAACATCAGTGACTGAAGTGTTTTGAATGGTTTTTTGAATGTCAGAAAAAACGGCCAAGGCACCTTGAAATCTTTCTAACTCAGTATCAGTAATTTTTACGCCCTTAACAATGGGTTTGATTTTTGGTAGAGCATCGTAAGTTTTAAAAGCCGCTCGCAAACTTTCTTCAGAAATTTTATAAAGAACACCATTGGCTTTATAATGTTCGGTGAGCTGAAAAAGTAATTCTTTGATCGCTTCATTTTCGGGATTAGTCGTACCTAAGCGCAACTCTGGGCCAGTGTGTAAAAAACAAACCACTTGCAAAGCCTCGGCTTGTTCGCGAGGAATTAAAGAAATGGCTTCCGGACTAATTGGGAAACCTTTGAGATTAACAAAAGATAGTCCCAATTCTTGAGCTAGAGCTTGAGCCTCGTCTTCTTTTTCTTTAAGTCGAACTTCACGCATTTTTTCTTCGAGCTGTGACGGCGGAACCAGACTAGCAGTTGATGATGAAGGACTTTTTTTCATGAGATCGGCAATTGATGGGAGATCGGACATAGTGGTTATTAACGTAAAAGACGTAGAAATCGTAGAAAACGTAGAACGTAGAAGTCGTAGATTTTTGGTGGGATTTAGAAAGAAATGATTTAAAGAATATTATATTTTCAACCAGAAATTTTATTTATCAATTTTTATTTTTTGTCCGTCTAATCAATTCGATAAATTTACGTTTTTTACGCCTTATACGATTTTTACATTATATCACGTTTCCATTCCAACTATGACAACTGTTTCCATGACAAATCAAACATAATGCGCATAACTTCGGCAATGGCGGGATTTTTTATTAGTGTACTAAAAACTGGCGTTTCCGTGGAGATAAGCGCGACCTTATCGTCCCAAATTAGCACATCGACCGGAAGATTTTTGATGTTTTTGGGTAACAGTCGCGTTTCATATAAACTTTTTAAAACACTGATGGGAATTTTAGCGCTGGTATCGATCGAATCGTGGGTCAAAATGTCTTTGAGAAAAATTCCGCGCTCGCGCATTTGCGGAATATATTTTTGGAAAAATTCCCAACCAAAAGTATCGTAAAGTTTTTTGGTTGAAGAAACTCCCAGCACACTTTTGGCTTCGAGCATTTCATAAAAAATTTCTTTAACCTGTTCCGGGCCTTCAAAAAATTTTATGGTTGGCTTATTTTTTTGCGCCGCAAAAAGCGCCCGCAGATCTGGCAGGATTTGTTTCATGGTTTCGGTGCGTGATTCAAGCGTCTGTACCAAAACCGTAGGATCAGCCGCTGAATAAATTTTTCGTTGACCGCGTCTTTGCTCAAGAACCAAATTCTTTTCTTT
>JAZDEQ010000004.1:0-4669 GCA_043808565.1 Candidatus Uhrbacteria bacterium
AACAATTTTTTTTGGCATAGTGAGGACGAAAATGAAGTATAATTAAGAATACGTTCACGGTATCCCAATAGTATACGTCATTTTCGTCTCCATTAAGAGACAATAACTGGTTGGGGATCAACTGAATCGCCTACCAGTGCCCGAATTTGAATTTTTTAAAAGACGTTGTTTCTAAAGGTTGTTGTTTGGAAAAACAAAACATTAAATTAGCCCATTTTTTGAGCCAAAAAGGTTGGTCAACCTTGAGAAACAATGTCTTTAAAAACAACAATCGCGCGGGATGGGTACCGCGCGATGGGATGATCAAGAAAGTATATGAACCCGCTACACCGTTGCGGGTTCGACTTCCTTCTTCTTGGCTTCCTTGGGAATCCACCTGAGAAAGACGAAGGTGAGCACGAGGCTGGTGCTGACGATCAGGCCGAGCCAGAACCACATGGCCTCGGGTGACTGCCAGTACGTCACCAGACCGGCTTCGATTTTCTCCCTCAGTTCGGTTTCCGGACAGTAGTTCACGAAGAAGTAGCCAGAAATCCAACCCACGAGAGTCTTGGAAAGAAACGTTGGAAGGAGCGAACAACCTTGATAAGCACCTTCTCGTCCTTTTGGAGCTACGTTGGCGGTGTACTCCTGAAGCCGCGGGCTCCAGATCATCTCACTGACCGCGAAGGCCATGATCTGAGCCACGATGATGAGCAGGTACCATCCTCCGATACCCAGACCGAAGACGTTTCGTGTATCGACGGGCAAGGCCAAGATGAAAACTGAACCGACAGCAATGGTCATACCGACCAACAGCATCGTCATTGTCTTGAACTTGGCGAATACCGGAGTCAGAACCACCAACCCGACGGCGATGAGTATCGGATTGATGTTTGACAAGGTGCCAATCAAGGCATCCTCGCCAAGTACTCGCAGGTAATACTTCGGCATCACCAGGTAGGCGAAGGCGTAGGTCATGCGAATTCCGATGAGAATGACCATGAAAGCCATGAAACGCCAGAAGTGAGAAGTCTTGAAGAGTTCCCACATGATGCCAAGTGGGTTGCGTTTCTTGTCGGCCTCAGCTTCTTCGTCTTCTTTTCCGACCTGAGCCTCTTGTTTCACGAACATGGTCAAGATCAAGTAGATGCCGTTGACGATTGCGGCCATCACGAAAACGCCAGCCAAACCAACTGTTGCTCGCAGGATGTCGAGAAGGAAGAGAGCCGGGATAGCCCCAAGCTGCATGGTCGTATACCACAAGCTGAAGCCAGCACTGCGTGATCCTTCCTTGCTGGTATATCGCCGAACCGCGGCTGACATCAGGGGTTGCATGAACCCGTAGCCCAATCCCTGAAGTGCCAGAGCCGCGATGACCAACACGAACATCGAGTGGTTGCTCAAGCCCAAGTAGGCCAACGAAGCGAGCAGAACGCGGCCGACGAAGTTCAGCAGGGCGGCAATCCGCAGGCTCTTCTTGATGCCCAAGGCGTCGACCAGACTTCCGCTGCAGAACACCGCGACGGAAATCAGGGCCAGCCAGGTACCAGCGACCTTCTGGCTGGTGTCATCGGCCACGCCGAGATTCTCGTTGAGGTATATGGCGAGAGTGAAGATGATCGCGAAGTAGCCGGCGCTCTCGAAGAAGTTGATGAGCTGGATGAGCCAGAACTCACGCGGACACTCTTTCAGCACTGCGTATTGCTTCAGGTATTCTTTTACGGGCCTCGGAACGAACCCGATGATGAACTTTGTGAAAGTCTCCAGGGAATGTTTCATGGAAACCTCGTGGGGTTGAGGTTGGGGAAACAGGCTTCATTTAGCCGCCCCTGTTTTATCAATTTCCCTCTCTCTCTGTCAAATTCATTTCACGACACAAACGTGGTATTATTGGGAATGACAAATTTTAAAATGACAAATGTCCAATTTCCAATGTCTAATGATGGATGTTAGAAATCTTAAAAATAAATATAAACAATCCTTCATTAGACATTTGACATTCCCACTAATTAGAAATTCCAACCTATGCTTTTCTTCACCCTCGGTTCTCACCCCACTTTATCAGTCGCTGAAATTGCGGCTGTGCTTGGGGTGAAAAAAAATTATTCTCACTGTTCAAAAGAAATTTTGTTACTTGATGAAGTAAACGAATCACCAGAATGGTTACAGAACCGTTTGGCTGGCACAGTTAAAATTGGCGACATTGTTGGTGAAGTAAAAAAAATAAACCAAGACGAAATGGCTGATTTGATTGTTTCACTCCTGCCTCAACCAGGCAGAAACGATGATGCTAAACGTATCGTCTTCGGCCTCAGTGTCTATTCCTGCGGTGCGCCAGTCAACGAACTTGTTCGCGAAGCTAAACGACTGGGCATGGCGGTTAAAAAAAGATTAAAAGAAAACGGCCAAGCTGCTCGTCTTGTTTCGGTTAACACACCAGCGCTTACCAGCGCGGCCGTGACTGGTGAAAAACTTTTGGAAAATGGTGGTGAATTTGTTTTGATCGCCACTAAAGAAAAAATTCTCATTGGTCAAACAAGAACCGTTCAAAATTTCAATGCTTGGTCTGATCGCGACTACGGTCGCCCGGCTCGTGACGCCAAATCCGGTATGTTGCCACCAAAGCTGGCGCGAATGATGATAAATTTGGCCACCTCTCCCCCGCCGTCGCTTGCGGCAAGCTATGGCGGGCACGGCCTAACCCCTCCCCGGAAGGGAGGGGGAATTCTTGATCCTTTCTGTGGTTCGGGAACGGTTTTGATGGAAGCGGCGCTCATGGGTTTTACAAAAATTATTGGCAGTGACATTTCAGAAAAAGCCATCAAAGACACAGAAGAAAATTTAAAATGGTTACAAAATAATGGCGGGCCAGATATTTCTCAAATAAAACTTTTTGTTAAACCAGTCGAAAATCTTGGTGAAGAGTTAAAAGAAAAAGTTGAGGCTCTGGTGGCTGAAACTTATCTTGGGCCGTCGCTTAGAGACCGAGAAACTCCGGCTCGTCTTAAACAAATTTCTGATGATTTGGAAAAACGAACTTTTTCGGGCTTGCTGGCAATTCGTGGTTTGCTCAAAAAAAATGGCGTGGCAGTTTTAGCTTTACCGGTATTAAAAGTCGGCAGCACAATTCATTATTTACCAATAAAAAAACTGGCAGCCGCCGCCGAATTATCAATCGCAAAAATGATTCCGGAAAATTTACCCCTAGAATTACAAGCCCAAACTTCTTCGGGCGGATTAATCTATTCCCGACAAGATCAACGGGTGGGGAGAGAGATTATTAAATTGGTAAAAACGTAGAAATCGTAGAAAACGTAGAAGGCGTAGATTGTTGGTTTGGCAAAGAATACCCGCATTATTTTTACTCTAGTCTGACAATCTACGTTTCTACGTTCTACATTTTCTACGATCCGTCTTTCTACCCCAAGCTCTACGTTTTCTACGCCTTCTACGATTTCTACAAAAACCAATATGTCCTCGCAACTCGACAAATTAATTACTGACTTTCTGGAATATCTTGAAGTGGAACGCGGTCGTTCAACACGAACCATTCGCAATTATGATTTTTATTTGCGGCGTTTTTCTAAATGGTCAAAACAGTCGCCACCATCAGCCATTGATAATGAAATGATCCATCGTTTCCGTCTTTGGCTTAACCGCGAGGTGCCGGGTCGCTTTTCCGCCAATATAAAAAAGAATACGCAAAACTATCACCTCATTGCTCTCAGAACTTTTCTTAAGTATCTTTCGCGTCGCGATATTAAATCGCTTTCGTCAGATAAGATTGAACTGGCTAAGGCCCAATCACGCATCGTGGCTTTTTTAGAAGACGATGAACTCAAACGAATTCTAGCTATTCCCACAGCTAACGGCGAGGATCTTATTGCTTTGCGCGATCAAGCTATTTTAGAAACGCTTTTTTCCACTGGCTTGCGGGTTTCCGAATTAGCCAATTTAAAAATCGACCAGGTTAATTTAAAACGCGACGAATTTACAGTCCGGGGTAAAGGTGAAAAACCGCGAGTGGTTTTTCTTTCTGACACAGCTAAAATTTGGCTAAAAAAATATTTAAACAAACGCCACGATGCCTCGCCTTACATGTTTGTTTGCCATGACCGCGCCAAAAGCGGTCGTGATGATTCTGGTCCGCTCACCTCGCGTTCGGTCGAACGCCTGGTCCAACACTATGCCAAAGCCGCCGGCATTACCAAACGCATTACCCCACACACCATGCGCCACACTTTTGCCACTGATCTTTTAATGAACGGCGCCGACATCCGCTCGGTTCAATCCCTCCTCGGTCACGCTTCCATCACCACGACTCAGGTTTATACCCACATCACCAACCAACAGTTGAAAGAGGTTCATAAAAAATTTCATGGAAAAAAGATATAAAAGCGACCGACGGATTACCTCCCTTATATTATTAATTTCATTATGAACGAACAAGAAACCAACGTCTGTCCAATTCACGGCCAACCATTACACCTATGTCCAAATAATTGCCCGAATATTGAAATTGTCTCAGACGCAAATTCTGAAAAACAGGCACTGGTAGTGAATCAGGTGGCTGACCCACTGCCAATAAGTTAATAATTCTTTTGTTTTCAATGTTTTATCGGTACAATTGGATTAAACTGTGACGAGTAACCGTTTTATTCCAACTTTTATGCCCAAAAAAACCAAT
>JAZDEQ010000005.1:0-5638 GCA_043808565.1 Candidatus Uhrbacteria bacterium
ACGAATTTGGTTTTTTAATCTTTCGTTTATGGTCTTAAAAAGACAAGACATTCTTTATCCAGAATTGAGTTATAAAATCGTTGGTTTATGTTTTGATGTTTATAATGAAATCGGCGGCGATCATAAAGAAATTTATATTCAGAAAGCTTTATCAGTAGCTTTTAAAAAAGCTGGGCTAAAAATTAAAGAGCAGATTCTTGTACCGCTTGAATATCAAGGAGTAAAAGTTGGAAAATATATCTTAGATTTCATTATCAACGATTCAATTGTTGTTGAACTGAAGGTTTCCGGTCGTTTCAAAAAACAAGACTTTGATCAATTAAGTAAATATTTAAAAAACTCCGGTCTAAAATTAGGAATACTAGTCAGATTTTCACCAGAAGGCGTGGTTTTTCACCGGGTTGTATCATTACCATAAAAATTCGTATATTCGGTACTTTTCGTAATTCGTAACAAATATGCCAACTATTCAAACCATTCATGCTCATGAAATTCTTGATTCGCGGGGTAATCCCACGCTCAAAGTTTCGGTTTTGTTAAATGATGATACGGTTGGTTCGGCTATGGTGCCGAGCGGGGCTTCAACTGGCAGTCATGAGGCTCTGGAATTACGCGACAATGATCCCAAACGTTTTGCGGGCAAAGGCGTTTTGAAGGCTATTAAAAATGTTAATACAATTATTGCCAAAGCTTTGATTGGCATGGATGTTACCGAGCAACAAGAGTTGGATAAAAAAATGATCATGCTCGATGGTACCTTGAATAAATCGCGGCTTGGCGCCAATGCAATTCTTGGTGTTTCACTGGCTTGTGCGCATGCGGCGGCTCGACATAAAAAAATGCCGCTTTATGAATATTTGCGTTGGGTTTTTAATCTTCAAGAAAAAAGTTACAAGTTGCCTTATCCAACCATGAATGTTTTAAATGGTGGGGCTCATGCTGGTTGGTGTTTGGATTTTCAAGAATTCATGATCGTGCCGCAACAAAAGAAATTTCGCGAGCGCGTGCGTTGTGGCGCCGAAGTTTTTCATGTTCTTGGAGCTTTGTTGAAGAAGGCTGGCTATTCCACCGGAGTTGGTGATGAAGGCGGTTTTGCCGTATCGTTTAAAAAAAACGAAGAGGCTTTGCAATGGTTGGTTAAAGCTGTCAAAGCCGCTGGTTACAAAGTCGGAGTTGAGATTAAGTTTGCTCTTGATCCGGCGACTTCAGAAATTTATGATGTTAAAAAGAAAGTTTATAATTTGAAAAAAGATGGCCATCACCCCCTCTTCCCGCGTGGCGCAGGTAGTCTCCCCCGGAAGGGGAGAACTTCGGACGAAATGATTTTAATGTGGAAAAAATGGGTCGCTAAATATCCAATTATTTCGATCGAAGATGGTTTAGCTGAAGACGATTGGAGTGGTTGGGAAAAGTTGACTCACGAATTGGGTAAAAAAGTCTCTTTGATTGGTGATGATTTATTTGTCACCAATGTCGAGCGTTTGAAAAAAGGTATTAAACAAAAAGTTGGCAATGCTATTTTGATTAAATTAAATCAAGTCGGAACATTAACCGAAACTGTCGAAGCTATCATGTTGGCCAAACAAGCTGGCTACAAAGTTTCGGTTTCTCATCGCTCTGGCGAAACTGTCGATACGACGATTGCTGATTTGGCCGTAGCGGTTAATGCGGATTTTATTAAGACCGGTTCATTGTCGCGTTCGGAAAGGGTAGAGAAGTATAATCGGTTGATCGAGATTGAGGAGGAAACGAATTACTAATTTGGTACTAATATACTAATTTGGGTTGGTTGGGTTTTGGGCGCTAGCCCGCCTTTGCTGGGCTTTGGCGAGGCAAGGGGGCATTAAGGTGTTTAAGAAAAACCATTGATAAATCAATGGTTTTTGTTTTTTGTTCGGGTACACCACCTTGACATTTTTGAAAAAATGTGATAGGTTCGCAATAGTTTCAAAGGAGGAACTGGTATGAAAAGATGCGTATTTCTGTGTCTTCTGGTTTTGGCCTCGCTGGTTTCACTGTCCGCCCGGGCAGAACCCGCTGTCACCACCATCGATCCTGCCCAGAAGGTCTACAACTTTCTGGAATCGGAATGGAGAGCTCGTGGTTTCCGCGAAATCAGGTGTCGTCTGTACAGGATCGAGATCGGATCCGACATAGAAGGAAACCCCTTCGTCTATCGAACCTCAAGAGGTCAGGAGATGGGCGGGGAGGAGGTCTTCGTGGCGGCACTGACGTGCATCAGGACCCGCCGGCCGTAAACCGTCCCGCTTCGAGCGGGTTGGTGTAGGCGCTTCGTTTTCGAAGCGCCTTTGTTGTAAAATCAGGTTTTTTTCGATAGAATAAGCTCACTGAAACTCTAATATTTTTTATGACAGAAGAACAATTAACGCCAACTCGGCCAAAACCTGTGGTTCTTTTGATTATCGATGGTTTTGGCATTGCGCCTGATGCCGAAGGTAATGCCATTACTCATGCTAAAATGCCCAATCTGCAAAATTTAATTGCTAAATATCCAGCCATGACCATTCAAGCCAGTGGTGAAGAAGTGGGTTTGTCTTGGGGTGAAATGGGCAACTCTGATGTCGGCCACACTTCAATTGGGGCTGGACGGATTTATTACCAAACTTTCCCGCGCATTAATCGTGATATTGCCACAGGTGATTTTTTTAAAAATAAAAAGTTTATCGAGGCCATTGATTATGTTAAAAAAAATAATGGCGCTTTGCATCTAGTCGGTTTGGTTTCAGCTGGTCGCGTTCATTCCATGGATGAGCATTGTCACGCTTTGCTGGATTTGGCCAAACGGCAAAAGTTTGATCGGGTTTTTGTTCATGCTTTTCTTGACGGTCGAGATACGGTTTATAACGCTGGTTTTGATTTTGTTCAAACTTTGCAAAAGAAAATTAAAGAGTTGGGTGTTGGGAAAATTGCCACCATGGCCGGTCGTTTTTACGCCATGGATCGGGACAACCGTTGGGATCGCATTGAAAAAGCTTATAACGCCATGGTTTTGGGGCAGGGTGAAACTGCGACTGATCCCCTGGAAGCCCTGAAAGCTTCTTATGCCAAAGAAATTTTTGACGAACAATTTGTGCCAACCGTTATTTTAGAAAATAATCTTCCAGTAGCTAAGGTGCAAAATGGTGATGCAATTATTTTTTTCAATTTTCGTTCTGATCGGATGCGGGAAATTACCAAAGCTTTTGTTTTGCCAGATTTTGATAAATTTACACGTCAACGTTTAGACGATATTTTTCCCGTGACCATGACCGAATACGAAAAAGGTTTACCGGTTGAGGTGGCTATGCCGCCGGAAGTCATAAAAAATACTTTAGCCGAAACAATTTCTTTGGCCGGTTTAAAACAATTGCATATTGCCGAAACGGAAAAATATGCTCATGTTACTTTTTTTCTTAATGGTACCAAAGAAGAACCTTTTTCTGGTGAAGACCGAGTAATTATTCCTTCGCCTCAAGTGGCCTCGTATGATCAAACGCCGGACATGAGTACTTATGAAATTACTAATCGAGTTTTAAAAGAAATTGCCGGTGAAAAATATGATTTTATTGTCATGAATTTTGCTAACCCCGATATGGTGGCTCATACAGGAAATTTTGAGGCGACCATTAAAGCCAATGAAGGTGTCGATGAATGTCTTGGCAAACTTACGACGGCAATTTTGAATAAAGGCGGAGTTTTATTGATTACCGGTGATCACGGCAATGCTGAAGAAGTGAAAAATTTACGGACTGGTGAAATAGATAAAGAACATTCCACTAATCCAGTGCCGTTTATAATTATTGGTAAACACCTTGCCGGGGTGTCTGGTCCATCCGGGGAAATTCCTAACAGTGATTTATCTCTGGTTTCACCAGTGGGCATGTTAGCCGATGTGGCGCCAACGGTTTTGTCGATTCTTGGCGTCGAAAAACCAGAGGCTATGACTGGCGCGGCTTTGATTTAATAATTATGAATTTAGATAAAGAACTAGCGGAAAAAATTTATCAGGCCACAAAAAAATCGCCAGTCTTTTCTCGTTTGGCGATTTTTGGCGCTCGACGGTTGATTTGGATTTTGGTTGGATTGGTTTTGATTAGCTCCTCTCCCCTAACCCCTCCCCCACATTCGGGTCAAGGGGAGGGGGAAGTTGGCGGTGATTGGGAAAGATTTTTGGTGGTAGCGATTGGAGTTATAGTGGCCTGGGCCATTCAACTGATTGTGGCTTTTACCATTCATCGTCGTCGGCCATTTCAACAGAATCACGAAAAGCCATTAATGAAACTTTTGTTTCAGACGCCATCTTTTCCCTCGGGACATACGACAATTTCTTGCGCTCTGGCGGCCAGTGTTTTTGTTTTTGATCCGATTATTGGTACGATCTTTTTTGCGGTCGCGGCTTTGGTGGCTTTGAGTCGCGTTGCCATCGGTGTTCATTATTTTAGTGATATTCTGGGTGGAGCCGTGGTCGGCATTGGGGCGGTGGTAATTGTGTCGAGATTAATTGTTTGACCTTGATTCTCTTGATTTAATGATTTCCATGATTTTTTTAAAAAACATTATGAGCGAAGAAAATAATCAAATTATTATTTACAATACCGATGACGGCCAGACAAAACTGGAAGTCAAATTAAAAGGCGAAACCGTTTGGTTAAGCCAAAAACAAATGGCCGAGCTTTTTGATTGCAGTTCGGATAATATCGGTTTGCATTTAAAAAATGTTTTTTTAGAGGCTGAACTTAGCGAAAAAGCAGTTGCCGAGGAATCCTCGGTAACTGCTTCCGATGGGAAAAGATATCAAGTTAAACACTACAATTTAGACGCAATTATTTCGGTTGGCTATCGTATTAATTCTCTTCGCGGCACCCAATTCCGTATCTGGGCGACGCAAAAACTGAAAGAATACATAGTTAAGGGTTTTGTTATGGACGATGAACGACTGGAAAGTGGCAGAGTTTCCAAAACGTACTTTCAGGAATGGGAAGAGCGGATTAGAAAAATCAGAACTTCGGAAGCCAATTTTTATCAAAAAGTCCGTGATATTTTTGCTACCAGTGCCGATTATAATCCCAAAACCGACTATGCCCAAAAGTTTTTTGCGACCGTGCAAAATAAATTTCATTTTGCCATCACCGGACTTACGGCTGCTGAAATTGTTTCCAGTCGAATCGATAGCAATAAAGAGAATCTCGAATTGACTAATTGGCAAGGAGAAATTATCACTCGCGACCAAGCGGAAATCGCTAAAAATTATTTGGAGGAATTGGAATTGAAAAGACTTAATCTTTTGGTGGAGCAGTTTTTATCTTTTGCTGAACTCCAAAGTGTGGAACAGCGGGTTATGTATATGAAAAACTGGCTGGAAAAACTTGATGGCTTTTTGGTTTTGAATGACAAGGAAATTTTAGATGATGTAGGCAGTGTTTCACATCACGACATGGAACAGAAAGTTAGACAAGAATTAGAGAAGTTTAATCAGAAGCAGTTAAAATAAAAAATCATTATGAGTGCGCCAAGCTAAGTCGTATCTATCCAGTCGGTTAAAGTCCGACTAATCTAAAGACTAACCATCAGGATTATACTGAACCTTGCGTTTAAATCGGCGACGATTTGGGCGGAGCCAAGGGAATGGAAGTATCAG
>JAZDEQ010000006.1:0-38818 GCA_043808565.1 Candidatus Uhrbacteria bacterium
CAATACGTTCGTGAGCAATGGGAAAGAGATAAACAAGAAGACGGTGAGCAAATGGAATTCCATTGGTAATTAACTAACTAAATAGCCCCTTCTAGGGGCTTTCCCGAAACTACCGGCTCTGCCGGTAGAGGATCATTTTTACCGAATCCACTATTACACAAGGGTATCTAGCCGAGACTCTTCTTGCTAATAATGGTTACAAAGATAAAATTGTTTTGTTTAATGGTTCAAATAATGACGATAAATCAAAAGAGATATATAAAAATTGGCTCGAAAAAAATAAAGATACCGATAAAATAACCGGTTCAAAAACAGCTGATACTCGAGCTGCACTTATTGAATATTTTAAAGACGAAGCTGAAATAATGATTGCTACCGAGGCTGGTGCCGAAGGTGTTAATTTACAGTTTTGTTCTTTAGTTATTAACTACGATTTACCTTGGAATCCGCAAAGAATTGAACAGCGTATTGGCCGTTGTCATCGCTATGGACAGAAACACGATGTCGTCGTAATTAATTTTGTTAATAGAAAAAATGCGGCTGATCAGCGCGTATATGAATTATTGGATCAAAAATTCAGGTTGTTTAAAGGGGTATTTGGTGCAAGTGACGAAGTCTTGGGTTCTATCGAATCTGGTGTTGATTTTGAAAAACGTATTGCGGCTATTTATCAAACTTGTCGAACAACCGAAGATATTAATACTGCCTTTGATAAACTTCAGGAAGAAATGGACGAAAGTATTCAGAGTAATTTGTCTGACACACGTCAAAAACTTTTAGAAAATTTCGACGCTGAAGTTCATGAAAAATTGAAAATAAACCAAAGAGAAAGCCAGGCGTATTTGGATACCTATGAACGCTGGTTGTGGGATGTCACTCGTTATTATTTAGGAAGTAATGCAGATTTTTCCGATCAAGAATATTCCTTTTCTCTAAAAATTAATCCTTTTAAAAATGAGGAAATTGATCCGGGACCATACAAAATCGGTAAAAACGTTGAAGATGCTCACGTCTATCGCCCAGGTCATTCATTAGCACAGAAAATTTTAAATGAAGTTAAAAATAAACAGATTGATCCGGCAGAAATTGTTTTTGATTACTCAAAACATTCGTCGATTATTTCTGTGCTTGAACCACTGGCTGGCAAGAGCGGTATTTTGAAAGTTTCAAACTATACCGTTGAGGCTTTTGAAGCAGAAGATACTGTTATTGTGTCGGCAATTGATGAAAACGGAGAATCTATCGAGCCAAGTGTTATAAAAAAAATATTTTCACTTTCTGCTCAGTCGGTTGTACCAAAACCTTTTTTATCTGAAGAATACAAAAAACTAGATGATCTTGAGCAACAAACAATTTCGACAATCTCCGGACAAATTATGGAAAGGAACGGGAGTTTCTTTGATGATGAAGTTGCCAAGTTGGATAATTGGTCAGAAGATGTAAAAAAAGCTCTTGAGCTTGATTTAAGGAAACTCGATATTGATATTAAGACAGCTAAAACAAATGCCAAGAAAATTGTTAATCTTGATGAAAAACTTAAAGCTCAACGAGAAATAAAAGATACTGAAAAAAAACGGAACGAAATGCGTCGAAAATTATATGAAGCTCAGGACGAAGTGGATGTAAAAAAGGATAGTTTATTAGAAAGAGTTGAAGCCCAACTGAAACAAAAGTCAAAAACCGAAACATTATTTACAATCAGTTGGAAAATCGTCTAAATTTATGAATAATAAAAAGCAAAAACTAGAGTTAACTTGGATCGGCAAGGACGAGGAATTGAAACTCGAGCCGAGGATTTTGATTGAGGATCCAAGCAAGTCCTATGGCGATAAATCCTCCGAGAATATGCTTATTCACGGCGACAACCTCCTTGCTCTCAAAGCTCTTGAGCAAGACTTCGCTGGTCGAATAAAATGTATCTACATCGATCCGCCTTACAATACAGGCAGTGCTTTTGAACACTATGACGATAATCTTGAGCATTCTACATGGCTTAGTTTAATGCGACCAAGATTGGAAATTTTAAAAAATCTTTTACATCCAACCGAAGGTAGTATTTGGATTTCTATAGATGATGATGAATGTCATTATTTGAAAGTACTTTGTGACGAAGTGTTTGGGCGCAGTAATTTTGTCGCTAATGTTATTTGGGAAAAGAAATATTCTCCCTCAAACGATGCAAAGTGGTTATCTGACAGTCATGACCATATTTTAGCCTATGCCAATTCCAAATCTGCCTGGAGACCTTATCTACTGCCAAGAACAGAAGAAATGAATGCTAGGTATAAAAATCCTGACAATGATTCAAGGGGTGACTGGAAATCTGGGGATGTTTTGGTTAAGTCATTTTCACAAACTGGAGTATTTCCAATAATCAATCCAAATACGGGAAAAGAATTTTGGCCGCCACAAGGAAGCTGTTACAGATTTAGTAAAGAAAGTGCTGAGCGCTACCTTGCAGATAATAGATTTTACTTTGGGAAAGATGGTAGGGGTGGCCCGCAGTTAAAACGTTTTTTAACTGAAGTTCAAGAAGGTTCAGTTCCAAAGACTATTTGGTTTAGAGATGAAGTTGGTGATAACCAAGAAGCAAAGAGTGAAATTAAAAGCTTATTTGGGGCAGATATTTTTGATACCCCGAAGCCGGAACGACTTATTAAACGAATTCTTGATCTTGGTAGCAAAAGTGGCGATTGGGTTTTGGATTCTTTCCTTGGTTCTGGTACTACTTCGGCCGTAGCCCATAAAATTGGACGAAAGCACATTGGTATCGAATTTGGTCAACATGCAGAAACGCATTGCCTGCCTCGTTTGAAAAAGGTTGTTGACGGTACCGATGGTCTTAAACTTTCCGAAGAGCTTGATTGGAAAGGTGGAGGTGGATTTAAGTTTTATAATCTTGCATCAAGCCTGCTTCGCAAAGATTCTTTCGGCAACTTCGTGATTGATGAAAACTATAATGCCAATATGTTGGCGGCCGCTATGTGTAAGCACGAAGGCTTTAAGTTTTATCCGGACGAGACGTTTTATTGGAAGCATGGCAAATCCACCGAGACTGATTTCATTTTTGTTACTACTGGCTTTATCACTGCCGAACAGTTGGATGAAGTTCACAGTGAGATGAAAGCTGGCGAGAGCTTGCTTATCTGTGCTAAAGCCTATGCCCCAGAATGCGAAAACCATTTTGCCAATATCACTATCAAGAAAATTCCGCAGATGATCCTCGGTCGATGCGAGTTCGGCAAAGATAATTACGATCTCAATATTATTAAAGCCACCGAAGCGGAAGCCGAGGAATTTAACGAAGAATAATATGAACGCCAAAGCCCAAGCAATCAAAAATCGTTTAAGCCTTCGTAAACCGCAAGCGGATAGTTTGGAAATTATAGAAAAACTGGCTGATGTCTTGGAATTGAAAAAGAATGTTGATCCAGCTGGCGAGTTAGCAAAAATTCGAGCCCTGTATCCGACTTGTTCTGATTTTGAACGAGACTTTCCATCAGTTTGTTTTTCTTTGGCCACCGGCGTGGGTAAAACTCGCCTGATGGGTGCGTTTATTTCTTATCTTTATGTGGCCAAGGGCATAAAGAATTATTTTGTTTTGGCTCCCAATCTAACTATTTATAATAAGCTGATCGATGATCTTTCTAATACGCAAAGCCCGAAGTATGTCTTTCGTGGTATTAGTGAGTTTGCTGTTACCCCACCACGTATCATTACCGGCGATAATTATGCCGAAGCACGACAAAGCACGCTGTTTAAAGAAACAGTAAAGATTAATATTTTCAATATTTCCAAAATCAATTCCGAAGTTCGAGGAGGCCGTGAACCGAGAATCAAACGGCTTTCTGAATATCTTGGTGAGTCCTATTTCAATTATCTTTCTGAATTGCCGGATTTGGTTTTGCTTATGGACGAATCGCACCACTATCGAGCAGACTCCGGGCTTAAAGCGATTAATGAATTAAAGCCGATTTTAGGTTTAGAACTTACCGCTACCCCGATTGATACCCATAACAATAAATTTAAAAATGTTGTTTTTGATTATCCTTTGGCCAAAGCCTTACAAGACGGCTTTGTAAAAGAGCCAGCTATTGCAACTCGTCGTGATTTTAACCCCGATCAATATTGCAATGATCCAAAAGAATTGGATTTGATAAAGCTCGAGGACGGCGTACGAATCCACGAAGACACTAAAGTGGCTTTAGATATTTATTCTCGCGATACCAACAATCGCTTGGTCAGGCCATTTGTCTTGGTAGTGGCTAGAGATACGGATCATGCCAAAGAAATTCGGGAGATGATAGAGTCCGAAAGATTTTTTGAAGGACGCTACAAAGGCAAGGTTATGGAAATCCATTCTAATCAGCGAGGTGAAGAGAAAGAGGAAAATGTCCAGAGATTATTGGATTTGGAAAAACCGGAAAATCCGATTGAAATAGTGGTGCATGTAAATATGCTCAAAGAAGGTTGGGATGTTACCAATCTTTACACTATTATTCCTTTGCGTGCGGCTAACTCCCAGATTCTTACCGAACAAACTATCGGTCGTGGTTTGCGTTTGCCTTATGGCGTGCGGACCGGCGTTGAAAAGGTGGACAAGCTCACTATCATCGCCCATGATCGCTTTCAGTCCATTATTGACGCCGCCAATGATCCAAACTCTATAATCAGGCAGGAAAACATTATTGAAATTGATCCGAACGCTTTACCCGAAGCACAGGAAGTTATTACTGCTTCCTCGGTAACTGATGAAGCTTTTGCTCTCAAGCGTCAGGAAGTGGCGACCATTACAAACGAAGTGGACCGACAAAAGGCTGGCTTGGTTTTGGAAGCCGAACAGTTGATCACGGAAGCTGTGAATGCTCTTGGTGCGAGCGTTAAAAATATCAATGACTTGAATAGCGACGAGATTCGCAAACTGGCTTTTGAAAAAATAGTCACAAGTATTGAAAGCAACCCGCAACAAAATTTGTTTAAGTCGGCCATTGTTGAAGCGGCCAAGCAAGAATATGAGTCAGTCGTTTCTGAATTGATTGATAAGACAATCCCGATTCCGCGTGTGCTTATCCAGCAGAAGCATGATGTAAAATCTGGTTTTAAAGATTTTGATCTTGATGTTGCCGGCCTAAACTATCAGCCAGTATCGGAGGAGATTATTCGCCGTACCTTGCGTACCAACGAAAGTGAAATCTTGCAAAGTGAAAGTTCGGGAGTTGAGCGTGATATCCCAGAAAACATTTTAGTAAACGAATTGATCAACTATCCGGAGGTGGATTATGACCGTGAGTCCGAGTTGTTATATAAATTAGGCAAACAAGCTATCGCCAAACTTGGTAACGCCCGAAGCGAGGAAGATTTGGAGAACATCGTGCTTTATCATAAGCGAGAAATCGGTAAGTATATTTATGCTCAATTGCAACAGCATTTTTATTTGGAAAGTTCCGGTTTTGAAGAACCATTGGTCTATCCGTTTGATCGGATAAAACCGCACAACTTTTCCAAATATACAGCTGACAGCGTCCATCATTATACCGAGACAATCACGCCGACAAATACGATTCCATCAAAAGTATTTAGTGGATTCAAAAAAGCTTGTCATAATCTGTACAAGTTTGATTCTAAATCCGAAAAGGATTTTGCCGCTATTTTGGAAAAAGATACGGATGTATTGAAATGGCTTCGCCCGGCCGATTCCCAGTTCGAGCTTTATTGGAAGTACAATTCAAAACGCTATCACCCGGACTTTGTGGTAGAAACCGCCGACACGATCTTTATGGTCGAGATTAAAGCCGAGAAAGATATTGATGATACTGAAGTTCAAGAGAAAGCCGAAGCTGGCAAGAAGTATTGTGAATCCGCAACGGTATTTAATCTGGCGAACGGAGGCAAGAAGTGGGTCTATGTTCTTATTCCGCATACATCTGTCGCACCGAATATGAGCTTGAAGGGGTTGTGTAAATAATCATTGGTTATGGCAGTTTTTATTCCAAACGAAAACGTGGAAAAAAACCAAAGTTTTGGTCATGTTGTTAATAAAGCAGTAAAAGAATATTTAGAACCAGAATTAAAACGTTTGGGTATAAAGGGTTTTTGTGCGGCCGGAATTGAGATTTTGTCTGATGGAACACATAAGGTTTATTTCGATCAAGATGTCCAAATCATGCTCGAATTTAAAGACAAGAAAATTGACCCTAACAACATTGGTAAAGCAATCGGTGTAGATTTGTATGATCTTAAAAATGTTAAGTGGTGTAATAAAAAATTCAACAAAGGTTCTGCAAAAATTTTAATTATTCATTTTAATGAGAACTGGTGGATTTGGAATTCTGATTTTAAAAAAAACAAAGAGCTTGAGGAAAAATTTAAAGTAACTACAACACATAAAATCCGTGGAGGCGGGTATTTACCTCTTGAAATACGAAAACAGGAAAAGAAGGATTTTTTGCAAGGTTGGCAGACTGGATTGAAAAAAGAATTGCCCGCAATGTGGATGAGACATGTAACAGTATCTCAGAAATATTGTGGAGTAATGGTCTATGATGGAAATTATTTTGATTTATTTTCGCACGCACAAGAATTATATGTCCTTGGTTACTATTACTCTGCCATCATTATTTGCAGAACAGCAACTGAGCAAGCTCTTATTAGGATACTTTTAAAGGTAGGAAAAGGAATGGATATTTATAAGCACATTAAAGGGAAGAAGAAATTAAAAAGTATAGAGCAGTTAGCAGAAACATGTAGAAGTCATTCCTTATTTCGAGGTAAATATCCAATTAGTAAAATTGCGGCAAAAAAGGTTAATGAAATTTCAACTCTTGCAAGTAGTCTTGTCCATCCTAAGAACGACCTCCGTGAATTAGACGCTTACAAAAAGGAAGCAATCAAATGTATGGATAACCTACAGTTTGTTATTAGACGGTATCTAAATTTTATAAAAGATACGGGCACGATTTCTGGTTATAAAATTTCAGGACAGGTAAAAAGATTGAAATAACGACATAGATTATGATTAGGAAGGCATTGCAAGATTACTGTTTAGAATTGGAAAACAAAATTTAACCAATTGAAGAATTTAAAAAACCCGGTGAAGAAATTGGTAAAATTTTGAGGATAAAATTGCGATATAAGTAAACGAGTAATTAATTGAAGTAAACAAGAACCAAATCAATTAAAAAATTACTAAAGTTTGTGGAGAATAAAATAATTAATATGAATACAGATAAAGGTATACCAGTTGAAAGTTTAGAAATATGGCTATTAAACAAGCCTTTTTGGGAACAGTACGTCTGGAAACTTAATCTTGAAAAAGAATTTTTAACCGATGAGGATGTTGATTTGTGCTATAAATATCTGTCTGAGCATCTTGGTTTAATTGATCCTATTCCAGGTTCTAAGCCAGAGATATCTTTTAAGAACGAGATATTTATCGATACGGTCATTACAGAAAACGAACCGGTTTCGTGCGCTCAAAAAAAGAAAATTGTTGAAGTTAAGGATTTTTCTGATGTTAACGCCATCTCTGATAGTTGTTCTATTAAGTTTGGGTCGAATTTAACATTGATTTATGGTGGAAATGGTAGTGGTAAAAGTGGAGTAAGCCGACTCCTATGTAATGCTTGTTTTTCAAGAGGAGAGCGTGAAATCCTACCAAATGTTAAGCTTGCCTCCACACCCGGCCTCCAAGCAAAGGCCACTTTTGTTATTGATAATGGTTTTGGAAATACACAGGATATTGAATATTCTCTTGGTGATAACATTGATGATCTCAAGTGCTTTTCGATCTTTGATTCAGAAAGCATTTTAATACACCTTGATCAGTCAAATAATGTTAATTTTACACCAGCACAGATAAAAATTTTTGATAAAGTTGCCGAAACAATCTCAAAGCTCGAAGAGAAACTTTTGAATGAAAAAAATGAAAAGAAAAAAGACAATCCTTTTGCCTCGATGTTTTTATCTGATGCCACATCAGATACGGCGTTATTTTGTAAAAATATAAGTGCATCGACAGAAGCGGACGACCTTCTTAAACATGCAAATTTTAATACCACAACAGATGAACCAAAAATATCAGAATTAAACAAGCAAATTGACGAAAAGAAAAAGCTCGACATCACAAAAAAGAAATCTCAGCTTGCATCAGAGAGACAAAACTTAACGGCATTAAAATATACACTGCAATCAACGATTGATCTCTTCACCGAGGCGAAGAGAGATATTATAAACAAGATTATTTCTGACATTACCGAAAAAAAGAAAATAGTTGAAAGTTTAAGTGCTCAAAGTTTTAATGATGGCATCATAAAGACTCTTGGTGGTCCTGAATGGAAAGCTCTTATAGCAACAGCTAAAACTCTTTATGATAATGAAAAAATAGTTAATGAGAATAACGATCTTGATCATTGCATACTTTGTCATCAAGAATTGTCGTCTGAAGCAAAAACCCTTTTTCAAAAATATTGGAAATTTCTTGAAAGTAAGGCCGAGTCGGAACTTGCTTTGTTAACATCTCAACAAAAATTCGTATTAGAAAATTTTAAATCGGCAAAAACTCTGTATCCAAAATTTTTAGCAACAGATGCTGGCGTAAAAATATTGAATGAGGAAAATTCTACATATCTATCCGAATTAAAGATGCAATTTTCAACAGTGTCAGTTGTTCTTGATGATTGGATTGATAAATTTGGAAAATCAGAGTCTGTTAATACGGACAGTGTGCCGGCAATAAATTTGGAAAAAATCACTGAAATAATAAATGCAAAAATCACGGAAGAATCAAAGCTTATTAATCCATCTGTCGAGATCACTACCCTCAATGCGAAGTTGAATTCGCTAAAACACAAAAAAGAAGCCACTGCTGTCAAGGACGCATCTCTTGAGTATTTATCTTTTTTGAAGTGGTCATCAAAGGCAGACAACGCTGGTTTTTCTGGTATTAAAATGGCTACTACGAAAAAACGAACTGAATCTTTTTTGGTTCGTGTAGGAAACAGTTATAAAGGGGTATTTAATCAAGAATTAGCCGGCCTTGGATGTGATTTTAATTTGGTAATGAACACAAGCGGAGAACAAGGGAATACTGTCAAAGAATATCGCTTGGATTTTGCAGAAGACTATAATCCAAGTCAAATATTAAGTGAGGGCGAACAAAACGCATGTTCATTGGCGGACTTCCTGACTGAAGTTCAATTAGATAATAAAAATTGCGGTATAATTTTTGACGACCCTGTTACATCACTTGATCACGAAAGAAAAGATAAGATTGCCGAAAGATTGACGAAGGAAGCCAGCCAAAGACAAGTATTAATTCTGACTCACGATATGGTATTCATGAGTCAGCTTGTTAAATACGCAAACAAATTTAATATCCCATTTATGGCTCATTGGATGAAAAAGATTGATGGTATTCCTGGCTATGTTGAAGATAATGCTAGCCCGAAACTTGCAACATTAGCAAATCTAAAATTAAAAGCACAAGAAGCAGTCAAAGATTTCAATACTCTCGATTCAACCATGCAGGAGATGCATCTTGGATCAGCCTTTGATTATTTGCGTAGTGCCTGTGAGGCCTTAATTGAAGAAGTTCTATTTGCCGGAACAATTCAAAGGTATGATGATCATATTAAGGTTCAAAATTTAGAAGAAGTGGTATTTGATAAGGATTTAGCATTAAAGATAACCGATTTACATGGAAGAATTTCAGGGTTTTTATTAGCTCATAATCGAAGTGATTTACAGAGAGAAAATCCTCCTCAATTGAGCGACTTCGAATTTTTTCAGAAAGAATTCAACGAATTAGAAAGTGGGCTACGAAACTCACTAAAAACCGCAAGGAATGAACGAGTCCAAAGGAAAGAAGAAAAAGTAACAGCTCAAGCAGGTTGGTAACGAACTACTCTTTATTTTTTATTTTCAACCCGCGATCCTTAATCACGATCGCGTTTTGTAAATGTTCCAAAATTTCTCGTTTCTCATCGCGTGTTCCGTGTGTGAGAATATGCTTGGCAAACTTGCGAATACTAACTTCCTTTTGCTTCGGCTTGGCAATCTTTTCGCCCAGCACTCCTTCGGCAAATGCCTTGTAGCGATTCATTTCTTCCTCAATGCGTTTTTTGGCTCCAATCTGATCAAGATTGATCTCGTCGATAATTTTTAGAAGCTGATCAAGTACATCTTTTTCACACACTGGCTGTTCGTTACAAACCTCGCCTTTTGATTTACTGCACCGGTAATAAACATATCGGTGGATATTTCCATTGCCTTTATTTCGTTTAATCTTTTCTTCAGCTGTAATGCCCGAACCGCAACCACCGCAAGTGAACATTTTTGTAAATTGGAATTCTTTTTGGCCGTAGGTTGGCCTGTCCGGTGTGGTTAGTTGATCTTGGACTCGGTCAAATAATTCTTTGGTAATCAGTGGTTCGTGTGCCCCTTTGTACCACTTTTTGCTTTTAACCGGATATTCGAACATGCCGTAGTAAAAGGGATTTTTTAGGAGCAGGTAAACACTGCTTAAAGTGACAGATTTATTAGTTCTGGTTTTGAAGTTTATTTCTTTCAGGTAGTTATAAACCACCCGGCCGGTGGTGTGTTGGAAACCAACCATTTCGAAAATCTTTTTGATAATTGTTGACCGTTCCTCATCGATAAAAATTTTGTTTTGTCCGCGGTTAATGGATCGCTCGTTAAGATACCCAAGCGGTGGCAAGCCGGGTCGCCAGCCCATTTCCACTTTGTTTTTTAGACCGCGTCTTACGTTAATACCACGATTGTCATTTTCAAGTTTTGCTTGGCTACCTAAAATCATCAGGAGAAATTTTTCATTTGGCGAGTTGGTGAATTTTTGCGAAGGTGTTCTGATTTCGTGTAGTCGTCCTTTGTCCATAAGATCAACAAGCATTCCCAAGTCGCCTGCGTTACGACTCAATCGATCCGGTGCCCAAGTCATTACGGCATTGAACATGCCTTTATCAATGTCCGCCATCAATCGGTTGAACTCTGGCCGTTCGCACGACGTTTTGGCCGAGTGGCTCTCGCGACGAATTTCGGCAATGTCCATTCCTTCGCGTTTTGCCAACTCTTGCATTTCATGAATCTGCGAGTCAATGGATAAAGCTTGTCGCTCGTCATCTTCCGAGGATTTGCGAGCATAGAGGCAATAGCATAAGGTTGTTTTCTTTTCTTTGAGTTCTAAATTGTTGGCTCGGTTTTCCGCCAGCAAACTTGTGCTGATTAATGTTTGATCCATAGACTTTGTGATTAAGTTTCCTTTGTCCCTTTTCCATAGGGCAATCACATTGATGACGCGTCTGTCCGGGGTGTCTAGTTCTGCGAGCTGTTGGTAACTTATGCCGTAAATCTTTGGGAAAATAAAAATTCACCCCAAATGAGGTGAATTTAAAATATTTTTTATCGATCTACTGTTCCGGCACTTTTTACAGCTTCCAAATCTTCAGGGTAAACACATAGCTCAACTAATGGTCCCGGAATGAACATCCAAGAAGATGTTTGTAATAAAACTTGTTGAAGACCGCGATCGGCACATCGATTGGCGGTGATTTTTTCATTACTGTATTTTACGCCAGGATAAAAAACTCCAAACGGTTCTAGTGCCGATGATATACCTTGTTTGTATTCAGTTGATAATTTGGGTGAGAAAAAATATGGAATTAAAAAACCGATGATAATAACAATTAGAACGGAGATTATAACAACTTTCTTTTTCATAAGATGTCTGAAATATAGCATAAATTTTAGGATAATAAAAAATCCGTAATTAATTAAAAAGACGGATTTTTAAAACTTTCTATCTAATTTATTGATTGCTTTTCTCGACTGTCACTATTCGGATCATTATATTCAACCGTCTGATCGTCAACCCAAACCGGTAAAAATTCTTTAGCCACTGCCTCGGCAACAACACGTTTGTTTTGTGTTTTCAGATCGTAGAGATAAAGCGTTGTTTTAGTTTTATTTTTAACCGCATCTTCTAAATCAAGAGTATCAGACGGGCAAAAATCACTGAAAACTAAAACTTCTTGTTCGACATTAAAAGCAAAATCGCAGGTAGTAACATTTTCAGATTCAAGATTATATTGTTGAGGCAAAAAATTCGGCTCTTCAAAAGAAATCAAAGAAATAATTTGTCGTCCCATTTGTGCCCTAATCCATAATTTATTTTGTTCAGACCAAGCCAGTGTCCAAATAGCAGCTTCGTTATTTGGAATATTTAAATCGGATAACGAAAAAGTTTTTATGATTGTTTCTGAATTATCGTTATTAAGTAAAGTCAAAATCTGTTTACTTAAATCCGAACTTTTTTCGGTGGTAGCAACATATTTTTTATCTGGTGAAATTTGAAAATCAGAATATTTATCTCCCCAAGGCTGGAAAGTTTTTGACGTTTTAAAATAGTTGGTATAAAAAATCGCCCCCAGAACACCTAAAATTATAATGGAAAAAATTATGATTTGTTTTTTTGACATAAAAGATTGGCGTCCGCCGGGCTTGGAAGTCCGGCGGACACATGAGTTGGAAACGAATGAATGAACGGTGCTCAGTAGAGCTTGAGCCAGCGCGTGGCGGTATACCCGGAAAGGGACTTCGAGGTGCCAGTCCAAGGATCAACCACCCTGTAGCTGCTCATCGACGAGGTGCTACCGCCACTGTAGTAGTAGGCGAGCATTTTGTGCCCACCGCCCCAGGTCACGTAGACCATCACCGGGTAGCCGGCGCAGATGGCTGTGGCCACCGAAGACATGGAGACGCTCGAGTAGTAGTGCGGGCCACCGCGGGAATTGACGGCGCAGCCGATGTTGACGTCGGCACTTCCGGCCGCGAAGCAACCAGCCGACCTGGCCGAGGTATTCAGTTCTGCCGGTGTGGTCGAGACACCCCAGACATTGTGGTAGGTCATGGCGAGCGAGGTGACGACACAGCCAGCCGAACCGATTGTGTAGCTGGTGCTGTTGCCGAGCGGGTTCGAAGACCAGCTCGGATCGTTCTGCGAGTACCAGCCGCCGAGGGCGACCGGGTAGACGTAGCAGGCCGCGGCCATGGTGGCATAGCCTTCAAGAGTGACTTCCTTGACGATCTCGCCGGTGCGCGCGTTGACGATGACCTCGAAGATGTCGGGGGGTGATGGTGGCACTCATCATGTAGGCCGGGATCCAGACACCGTCCACCTCTTCGGGTCCGAACATGATGTCTTCGCCGAAGTTCAGGTCGGGGTAGGTGTCCATGACGACCTGCTGGGCATCGATGGGATCGATGAACCGGTCGTCGTTGTCGTCGTAGTCAGTCTGGTTTTCCGTCGGAGAGACGTTTACCTGTTCGGAATCGATGGGGTCGAGACCGTCACCTTCGTCGGAAGTGGTGATTCCCGACAGGTCGGTGGCTTCCGGAACGGCCGAATCGTCTCCGACGGGAGCGCAGGCCGCGACGAACAGACAGAGACAGAGTGGAACAAACCGCATGGTATTCCTCGCTTTCAGAAAGTTGGCGTGTTTGAAAATCAGAATGATTCCCGATCTCATTCACCAAGCGGTAGTTTGATACTACCGCCATAAAAGATTGTGGTCAACGAAAAGATGTCCCCAAGATCATCAAAATTTTCTAAATCTCCTTTAAACTTCCCAATTACCCCACAATACAAAGGAAGGGGTCTTTTTTCCCATAAAAGACTTCACTTTTTGACTGTTCTAAGCTACACTCTTAATGTCGCACTCAACCCAAACAGGGCTATTTTTGCCTATTTCCGGATCGCGCGTTTTAAACGGCATCCGGTTAAAACAGTCTAAGCACGATCCGTGCTTGGGTTGGGTGCGACAACCACCGGATGTCGTTTTTTTTGTTTTTAGTGACTTTGGTGGGTAATTTATTCGACTAAATTATTCATAACCTTTCACCTATATGAGCGAAGACAAAAAAGAGAAAAAGCCAATTTGGAAACGATGGTGGCTTTGGGCTGTCGTTATTCTCGTTTTACTTATTGCCGCCTGTTCGAACGGTGGTAATAAAAACGAAAACAATAACAACTCTGGGTCTACAAATTCCGAGGCAACTACATACAGTCTCAATCAAGAAGCCCCAGCCGGCGACCTATCTTTTACCGTCAATTCGGTAACTAAAAAGACCACAGTCGGTTCTGGAATGTTTGCCAAAACATCGCAAAGCGGAACTTATGTGGTCGTCAATGTAACAATTAAGAATAGCGGAAAAGATACCATTACTGTTGATTCTTCATTGTTTTTGATAACTGATAACCAAGATCGAGAATTTAAGTATTCCACCGATGGTCAAACGGCTTTGATGGCAACCGGACAGGAAAACTTTTTTCTTAAACAAATCAATCCGGGTTTGTCGGTTACCGGCGATGTGGTTTTTGAACTTCCACAAGATGCCGCCGGCTTAAAGTTTATTGGTAAAGCCGGAGTCTTTAGTTCGAAGAAAGCAACAATCAATTTAGAATAAAAAATGTCTATCAAAACCGACTCTTTCAAAGGTCGGTTTTGAAGAAGTATCCGTTTTTTATAAACATTTATATGAGTATCATCATTTCCCAAGACGGCAAAAAAGCCCAGAGGGTCGAAAAGGCCGAATTTGAAAAAGAAGGTTACCTTCAGAATTATATTCATGAAAACCCTGAATCGATTCCTGTCTATGAAATTGACGAAGATAAAAAGCTTTTTGTCGTGGCCAGAGAATTCCGTACCGAATCAGGCCCGATCGATGCTTTGGCTATTGATAAGGATGGCGATATTTATGTCGTGGAAACCAAACTATTCAAAAATCCAGACAAACGAACTGTAGTTGCTCAAGCCCTTGATTACGGTGCCTCGCTTTGGCGACACAGTGATTTTGGCGAATTCATGAATCGAATCAACGACGAAGTTAATAAAAAATTTCATGTCAGCTTTGAAGATAAAATAAAAGAATTTTTTGAAACCGACGACGAACAAATGGAAATAATCATCGAAGCAATGAAGACAAATCTTCATGATGGAAATATTAAATTCGTTATCTTAATGGATTCCATAACTGATCCGTTAAAAGATTTGATTGTTTACATCAACCAAAACAGCCAATTCGATATCTTTGCCGTTCAAATGGAGTATTACAAACACGACGGCTATGAAATCATGATTCCCAAGTTGTTTGGGGTTGAGGTTAAAAAAAATATTGGAAATAAAATTTACAGTAATGCCCGAACAATGTGGGACGAGCAAAGTTTTATTGCTCAAGCTAAAGAAAAACTAAAAGAAGATGCTGATAAAATAATAGACCTTTACAGTTATCTAAAAAATAATGCCGGTAGTATTAATTGGGGGACAGGAAATGCCAATAGTTCTTTTGCACCAATGATTGAAAAAATAAGCAAAACCCTTTCACCTTTCTCAATTTATTCAAACGGAACGATTCTCGTTAAGTTTAATTGGCTAAATAATCACCTTGAAAAACAAATATTTAATAAATATCTCGATGCTTTTATTGAGGAATTATTGAAAACAAAAATAAATATAACACGAGAAAAGTTATTGACTGAAAAATTTTATATTGAACCTAAAGAATTTTTAGAAAATTCTGAAGGCATCACCCAAGCAATAAAAAAAATTATAAATAAAGAGGATGTGAATTAACCATCGATATTTATGTTAGATTTCATAAAAAAATTTCTTACCAAGCGAGAAGGCAAGGATAAATACAATAAACTTCTGGAAAATTTTCTTTCTGACGGTAAGTTGGATGATAATGAAAAAGCGGAGTTGGAAAAATTGATCAAGGAGTATGGTTTTTCCAAAGAAGAACTATTTGACGCACAAAAAAGAGCCGGATCCTTTGCTTTTCAAAATATTATAAGCGACAGGAAAATAACCGATGAAGAAAAAAAGTCTCTTGAGGAGCTGATGGATTATTTCGGTGTAAGTCAAAAAGATTTTAACCTTGATCAGAAGGCCTTTAACAAATTTTATGCCCTTGGTCTTATCGAAAAGGGTATTTTTCCAGAAATCAAACAACACGATTTGGATATTATTTTCAAAAAAGGAGAAATTTTACACTGGGGTTGTCAGGCGGTTATGAAAAAATATAAAAAAATCACTAACCGTGTCAGTTACGGCGGGCCAGTAGCTTCGATTAAAATCATGAAGGGTCTTAGATATAGGGTTGGTTCAGTCAATTTCTCTACTTCAACCAGTGAACATTTGGTTGTTGAGGATTCCGGGGCTTTCTGGGTCACTAATCAAAGATTAGGTTTTAGGGGTAAAAGGAAAAATTTTTCTTTTCCTTTTACCAAAATCCACGCCTTTGAATTAACACCGACCGGATTGGTAATTTCTAAGGAGGGCAAAGAAACTCCTTATATTATCGGACTGGATGATTATGATGTTCCGTGTATGATTATTTCCCAAATTTTGAATGACCAAAGGGTTGATTAAATAACAAATATCATTGGCATAACCGGTTGACGATGATCCATTTTTAATATTTCCAAGACACCGATGATAAAAGCGTCTGCTAAATCGTCATTTTTAGCTGTCGTTATATTGGTGATTTGATGTCCTAATTCATCGGAACCCAATCTGGGTAATAATACAGTTCCGCCAACAACCGCTTCGGTAGTAAAAGATAGACGGGTAATTTTATCTAAACGAAAGTTTGGAACACCTTTAATTATCAGGGTTTTATCTTTGATTGCCTGGACTAACCAACCTTGAAAACCGTTATTTTCAATAAAAACAAAAACCTTACCATTTTTGTTAATTGTTTTGCCAAGCTCTTCAATCGTTTTTACTATTTGTGCCATCTCCATTTTCTTGTTTATTAAATGAGCAACATAAATTTTTAAGTTTTCTTCCCAACCAAAGACATAGAAAGAAATTATACCAGTGAAGTCAGAACTAGAACCCTGTGTAGCGGCTGGATCAACGGCGATAGCGGAAAATCTGAATTCGTGTTCATCGTCAAACGGCGGAAGTTTGTCGTAATAATGAATGTATTTTTTATCAATAACTTCTGAATAATCGGAGATAATTTTTAACATATTTTCTCGTAGCCAAGTTCTTTCGTTTATGCCCTTAGCGTGTTTTTCATTTTCAATATCTTCGACCGTGGGATATTTTCCTGGCCAAGTCGGCTCACCATCGATGTCAATTATTGGAAATTCGCAATATACTCCACCCATAATTTTGTTTTGAATTTTTTCTTTAAATCGAGAGATAACCGAATCTTCGTGTAAGAGATTGCCGACTAAAATATAGGTGGTATTCAAATCGCCGAGACTTAAAATGTCAGCATTTAGCCATTCATCGGTTTTATCGCGGGATTCTTTGGTTCTGACTGTATCGGTATCCTCGATATCATCGATGATAACAACATCTGGCCGATAATTTTTAAACCGAATACCACGAACACTTTGTTCTCGGCTAATAGCAGTGATTCGGGCGCCATATTTTGGTAACGAAATAGTGTCGGCATTCCAAGGAGAATTATCAAAAACAAACGGACCAAAATCTTGTTTCAAAAGTTCGTTAGTTTCAAATTCGTTTCTAACATTAACCATAAGATTTTGAGCCTGTTTTTGAGTTAGACCGGCAAGAATAACATGCTTTTTTTCTTGTCGACCAAGAATTGCCCAGATGGGATAAGAAGTGCTAAGAATTGTTGATTTTCCAGAGCCCCTAAAAGCAACAATTTCCGCAAAGTGGATATTTTCTTTTTGGGTTATCTTAAATATCTCTTTTTGAAAATCCGCTGTTTCATATTGGGTTATCTTAAATATCTCTTTTTGAAAATCCGCTGTTTCATATTTTATATAGTGCGAAAAATAAATATGACAAAACCAATAATGGTTTTCCATAGCTAATTTTCGTCGAGTAATTGGATTAGAAATTATTTTTTTGATTTCTTCTTCGTTGAGAGGAAGATTAAATTCAGAATCAGACATATCGTTAGTTATTGTTATTTGAATTAATAATTTGATCTTCGACCTCGTCCTATTTTATCAACGAAGCCATGGTTAGAGCTTTCATAATTAACTCTTCTTGTTCCGGAGTTAATTTTCCGTCAGTTTTAACCTGCCCTTCGATTTCGATTTTGTTTTTATAATCTTTGTGGTGACTCTTAAGCCACAGGGCAATGGCTCCAAGTTCGCCGTCTCTAATTAAGGAGATTAATTGATGTTCGGCCAAATCATTGATCAGGTGTTTACCTTGCAAAAGAGCGTCTTCCACTTCCAAAGAAAATTTTTCATCGCTATTTTTCCAGCGGTAAAAGCTGGTACGGCCAATGCTAAGTTTTTCACAGACTGCTTCGATGATTGGTAGTTTTTTAAGTTGTTCAATCATCATTTTTTTATTTTGTTTAGTTTTTTCTAGCATAGTTTTCAGCTTATTTTTTTAGCTTTTAATCCAGTCAACGCCTCCCATCTTTGAATGGTGGTTAAACAATAGTCGGGATCAATTTCAATACCCAAACACTTGCGATGAGTTTGTTCAGCGGCAATTATCAAACTGCCCGAGCCAAGAAATCCATCCCAAACCGTATCGTCGAGGTTGGTGCTGTTGAGAATAAGGTTTCGTAATAAACCAATCGGCTTCATCGAAGGATGCGCTTTGCTTCGATTTGGTTTGGGATAAAACAGAACGCTTTTATCTTTAGCTTTGCGAAATTCATGAGTGCCATACCAACCATAGGCAATTAGTTCGTGCATTGGCAGATAGTCCAGCCTTCCGATAACTGCATGATTTTTTATCCAAATCAAAAGCTGAGAAAATTTTAATCCGCTGTCCACCATGGCTTCACGTAAAGGAAAAATCATTTTGTCGCTATTGAAAATATAAAGTGAATTCTTTTTCTCAAGAAAAGGAATGATGTTTTGCAACCATTTTTGATTAAACTCCTTGTACTCCTCGTCAGTTTGCAAATGATCATTAATAATATCTTTAGGACAACTCAATTTTTGACCGCACCAAGCCTTGCTTTGGTTTACATCAACCCCATAGGGAATATCAGAAATTACTGCTTTAATCTTTCGGTTCTTTAGGAAATCTTTGACCATTTCTTTGTTCAAGGAGTCGCCACACAAAAGAAAATGTTCGCCAAGTTGAAAACGGTCTCCGAATTTAATTGAGTTTTTTAGCCTTTTGGCCGGTAAGGTCTTCATAGCGATTTAAGATTAATTGACAAAAAATTGGTTCGATGTCGCAAAGGTAGGCTCGGCGTTTTAATTGCTCGCAACTAATGGCCAAGCTACCGCTTCCGGCACACAAATCTAAAACAATATCGCCGGGGCGAGTGCAACGCCTTAAAAACTTCTCATGGAGAGAGGGCGGTTTTTCCGTTGCATGATGATATTGCTGTCCTGGTAGTCTTTTAACTAACCAAATATCCAACAAGTCTAGAATGTCTTCGAGCGTTCGGTTTCCAGTACCGATTTCTGGATTCATAATTTCGTTAAAGTTTTTTATATTGGATAAAAAAGGCTTACCTTTAGTGCCATAAATACAGGGTTCATAACACTTATTGAACGCTACCTGCGGCGTGGCATTTTGATTGTTTTTGATCCACAAACAAACTCGCTTATTTTCCAATCCAACCTCTCGGTAAATTTCTTGAAAAAGTCCGATATATTTTTGATCAGACCAACCAAAAAAATGGCAATTATCAGACATAACACTCAAAGCGTTGACGATAATTTGTTTGATGAATTTTTTGTATTCCGTGTCGCTTTTATGGTCGTTGGTGTGTCCACCGTATTTACCTTTTTTCCCTCCGATACCGCCATCATAGTCTAGAGAAATGTTGTACACAAAATCGATGTTGGCGGTTGCTGGTCTTTCCTTTCCCACTAGTTTTTTTACGATTTCTGGATCAGTGCTGTCACCGCAGATTAATTTGTGAAGGCCAAAGGAAAACAAATCGCCCGGTTTAATATCCGTGGTTTTTATTTTGGCCAATTCTTTTTCAATCTGAAAATCGTCATCTTCCACGGCCAGTTGAGAATCCCAGATATTAGACAAATCAAAATCATCGAAACCGATGTTGAGCAGTAAGTCGGCATCGAATTCTTTTAGTAAGTCATAATCCCAAGAACCGTGGTTGGCATTGCTACGCAAGAGATACTCCTTGTATTCTTCATCGGTTAATTCGCGGTTACTAACTCGAACATCGATTTCTTCTTCGCCTCGACCTAAGAGTTGAAGGACTTTTACCCTCTGGTGTCCTGCGGCAATCCGACCACTCGGGGTTACGGCCGGAATTTCAGCCAGATTAAATTTTTGCAAACTGGCCTTTAGTGCTTCGGTTTGTTGGGGCGAAAGCGTTCGGGGGTTCTTATCGAACGGAACAAGATCGTTGACGCGTCGTGTCTCGTTGTGCCAAGAGATTGGCAATGGTTTTTTGGTTGGCATAAATTTTGCATTTAATAATTAAATTATCGTCAAAATAAAAGTACCAGACTCTTAGAAGTACCTCATTATAGAGTCGAGAAAACCAAAAAAAATAAAAAAAGACCGAATTTTCAGTCTTTTTCATTTAGTTATTCACTCTAGATAGGGGGTACTTTCTAGCCCTCAATGTAATATTTCGGATTAATTCTATAACCACTGTGCGGTTTAGAATCTATTAAATTAAGTTTTAATTCTTTTTCGGTTTTAAATTTAAAAATTCGTCTTGCAATGCAATTAATTTCGTTAATTGCTTTGCTGACAGATTTTATGTTTTTATAATTTGTTCTTTCTACAATAATTTGTGTGGCCAAAAATGATTCATTTTTCTGTTGATGTTTTACTAAAAGATCTAAAATTTCTAATCGGTGTCCACTTTTGTGTAAAAAATAACATTGTTTTGGATTATTTTTTTTATATAAATCTCCTTCGGGTGTTAGAACGAAAATTTCCGTTGTTGATCTTTTTGGATTAAACTCTTTTTTCAGTATTTCAGCCGCCTGTCTTGTTAGCGATTTGATTATTTTTTCGTTTAGGTTTGTTGCTTGTTTTTTTGACGTAATCCTAATTTTTATTTCAGGATTTTGTATAGTTTTTATTAAATGTTCGTATTGTTTTTGGGTTTCAGTTGTTAATTTTATTATTCCCGATTCATTAAATTCTTTTTGCAACTTTTGAGCCATCTCTACAAATGGGGCGATGCTTGATTTTATTTCAATATTTAATTTTTTTAATTCTTCTTCGACTTTTAATTTATACTCCGGAGTTTTTCTGTATTCTCTTACCGTCATACTTAAATTTTTTTGTAATTTTTTAGGGTCAACTTGCATAATATTTTTTAATTAAAAATTAAACAGCAGTTTCGGTTAAATACATGTTATCTTTTTCGAATCTTAATATACAAGAGGATAACAATGTAAATGTAATTGTTTAAACCGCTAAAATCTCCAAAATCGTCAAAACATCCAAAACCACGTTTTTTTATCGAAAACGGAACACAAAAAACGGCCTTAAGGCGTGTGCCATTTGTGCCGTTTTTGAAAAAAGATGGCTAGACCGTAGTCCCTGTGCTAAAATGTTCTAAACTTCAGGAAACCCTTTGAAAACCCAGGTTCAGTACCGTGGTGTCCTGCCAACCTGTGATCTGGTGTTTCAGAGACTGAGGTCTATCGACAAAGCAATTTGTTTTCAATTAAAAAACATATGACAAAATTTCAAAAAATTCTCCCATGGCTTTGTTGTCTAATTCTCTTGCTTGCCGGCTCGATATTTTTTGTTTATCAGCAACAGAGTTGCTCAACAAAAGATTCGGTAACAATCACCGAAGCAGAAAGTACAGTTTCCGAAATCGCTATTACAAACTGCCAAAAAAGCGGCGGTTCATATTCAAAATCGGAAAATATCTGTGTTTGTTCGATAGAGTACGACGAGCAGTTAAAATATGATTCTGATACTGGATATTGTATGTCGGCTTTTGGTACTCCGGGCGGGGAGTTGGGGGAAACAGCGAGAAAACTACAAGCTTTTGAAATTCTTTCTAATGAAAATCAATCTGAACTTTTGGGTCCGATTAGTTACAACTGTAAGTTAAGTGGCGGAGAATTTGTTGATTCTGTTTGTGTTTGTCCAATTGAGGAACAACTCGGTCAAACACAAGAAATGATGTACGATAAAAATTCAGGATTTTGTCAGACGACACATGGTGGATCAGGTGGCGACGCATTTGCCGCTGGATCCGGATTGCCTTGGGGTCATTACGGTTATTATAACGACATCGTTGACTATTGGTGTGACGAAAGCGGTGGTAGTAAATCAGGCGCGGCTTGTCTTTGTACATCTGGTGAGAATTACAACAAGACAACTGGTCGTTGCGAATAAAAATTGAATTTTTGGAAACCGGCGGTTAAAAAATCACCAGATTCAGTTTTGGTGGTTTTTTTGAGTATCGCTATTTAAAATTACCAAATAAAACCCTTGTAAAATAAGGGGTTTAAGTCGATTTTTACAAATTGCTACTTTAGTAGCAATTTGCTATTATGTGTTTATTAACAAAGAATTTATGTCTTTAAAGTTATTTAATCGAGATATCGAATTGCGAATCAAGCCGGTTTTATTTAAGGATAAAATGGTTATTATTTTAGGCCCCCGTCAATCCGGAAAAACAACCTTGGCTAAAAAAATTATTGCCTCGTATGGAAAACAGGGGTCATATTATGATTGCCAATTAGCCGAAATTCGCGAACATTTCGTTTTGGGAAAACCGGAAACCTTGTTGCCTTTAATGCAAAATAAAAAAATTGTGGTTTTTGACGAAGCTCAAACCATTCAAGATATCGGCACTATTTTAAAAGTGTTTCACGATACCTATCCCGAGGTGCAAATTATTGCTACCGGATCATCGTCGTTTGATCTGGCTAATAAAATTAAGGAACCAATGACCGGTCGAGCGTTTGAATTTACTCTTCTACCACTCTCGTTATCTGAAATTATTCAAGCTCGACCCAATTTAAAAGAAACTGATTTGTTTTCGCTCATGCAATTTGGTTCCTATCCGGCCGTGGTGGCCGCCGAGACAGTCGACGAAAAATTATTTGCCATTAAAAATATTGCCACTAACTATTTGTATAAAGATGTTTTTGTTTTTGAAGCCATTCGCAATCCAAAAGTTTTTGAAGATTTGATAAAAATGCTGGCATTGCAAGTCGGATCAATGGTTTCGGTAAACGAGCTAGCTCAAGCCTTGGGTGTGACGCGAACAACAGTTAATCGCTATCTAAAATTACTGGAGCAATCTTTTATCATTAAACGAATTTATTCTTTTTCAAATAATCCGAGAAATGAAATTAAAAAAGGCTTTAAAGTTTTTTTTCTCGATATCGGTGTGCGCAATGCCTTGGTTGATATTGCTTCGCCCATGGCGACGCGGGCGGATAAAGGAGCAATCTTTGAAAATTTTTTTGTGGCCGAACTTATGAAAAAAGGGTCACTGGAAATTTTTCCACCGGAAATTATGTTTTGGCGAACACGAACCGGTGTCGAGATTGATGTGATAGAAAAAGACGGTGTCAAAATTTTTGCTTATGAATGTAAGTGGCTAGAAGCTATTACTGTTCCGGTTTCTTTTAAAACTGCATATCCTAATGTCCGCTTTGAATGCGTCACCGTTCAAAATATTGTGGACAAATTTTCGTTTGGTGGTATTAAAAAATAGCAAAATGGTTATGCATTTAGTGCTGGTGCCGACTTATAATGAAAGGGAAAATATTCAAGCTTTGCTCGAGGCTTTGTGTGAATTACCTAATTTACACATCCTTGTAATTGATGATGCTTCGCCAGATGGCACGGCTGATTTGGTACGGGCGCATAAATTCTTCAGTGAGCGAATTTTTTTATTAGCGCGAGCTGGAAAGCAGGGTTTAGGGGCGGCTTATCGGGCGGGTTTTGCTTGGGCCTTTGAACGCGATTACGAGACCATTACGCAAATGGACGCGGATTTTTCGCATGACCCCAAAGATTTGCCTCGTCTTTTGGCTGAAATCAAAGCCGGGGCTGATGTGGTTATTGGTTCGCGAAAAATTACTGGCGGCCGAATTGAGGGCTGGAGTTTTTGGCGCAAATTTTCAAGCACTGGAGCTATGGCCGCCTCGCGTTTATTTTTAGGTTTAAAAACCAAAGATGTGACTGCGGGTTTTCGCACTTGGCGGCGGAGTTTTGTGGAGAAATTACCTGTTCTTATTTTGAAAAGCAATGGCTATGCTTTTCAAGAAGAAATGATTTTGGTAGCCGAGCAAGCCAACGGAAAAATAAAAGAAGTCCCGGTAATTTTTCGCGATCGAGTTCGCGGTGTGTCAAAACTTGGGTTTAAAGATATTCAGGAATTTTTTTATACTTTGATTCGTTTGGTCATAATCAAAAGAAAACGTTTTCTTTTTTATGCTTTGGTTGGTGGTCTGGGAGCCGTGGTAGATTTTGGTTTGTTTATTTTTTTACATTACGGTGTTGGTCTAGCGATTCTACCAGCCAACGTTATGGCTATTAGTTTGGCCGTCATTCATAATTTTTTGTGGCACCATCGAGTAACCTTTAAAAATCATAATCAAATAACTCATTTGGCTTTTACTAAATTTGTTGGCGTTTTCTTGGGGGGAATTATTCTTAATTCATTAATCGTTCTTGGCGGTGTGGCTTTGGGTTGGCCGGCAATCGTGGCTAAAATTGTGGCCACGGCTTTGGTGACGGCTTGGAATTATTTTTTAAATCTTAGGGTTACTTTTCGGGTGTAATATGCAGCTCAGACATTTAACTTATCGAGAAATTTTTCTTTTGGTCGTGGCCGCGGCTTTTTTTATTTTTCAAATCCATCAATTACTTTCCTTTAATCCTTATTGGGGTTATGACGGCGGAGCTCATGTTAATATTTTGGAGACCCTGCTTTTTCAACACCACTTTCCGGCTTTAGCGGATAATTATTTGGCTTGGCATGAGCCGTTTTATTATTTATTTTTAGTTGGTTTAGGCTTTTTGGGTATACCGTTTTGGTTTTCGCATTTGATTATTGTTTTGGCCATTGATTTTTTAGTCTTTAAACTTTTTAGACGTTTTAAATTGTCTGATGAGCTCTCACTTTTTGGTTCGTTGACCGCCCTTTCACTACCAGCCTTTTTAGAGGTCAGCATGTTTTTTACTAATGAGGCTTTGAATTATGTTTTTTTATTAGCCATCATGCATCTGGCTATTATCTTGTTTCAAGAAACCAAATGGTCGTGGAAAACATCGTTGTTGTTGGCTGGTTGCGTGGGACTTGGTGTCATTACAAAAATCACCGCTTTGGTGGCTTTTGGCGTGGTGGTTATTTTGTTGATTATTAAAATGATCGAAAACCGAACCTGGAAATATCTTATTACCATTGTTTTGGCTTTGGTGGTTTCGGCAATTTTTTATTTGCCCTGGTATTTGATCCGCAGTGATGGATTGGCTCAAGTCTCGATTAATAATTATGACATGTTGCCGGCTAAACCTTTGGTTTGGGACGAGCGCGTTTCTTTCATGACGCGATTTGATGCGGATATTTTTTCTTTTCCTTTTTGGTATTCAGGTGGCACGGGTTTTTGGAGCATGTTGTATGCCGATACGGTCAGCGATTATTTAGGTTTGTTTGAAAATCAAGATATAAAAAATGCTTTGCCCGAAACCGAACGGGTTAAAACAACCCATAACGGTAATTCTGTTAGTGCTTATCGAAAACCTTTGGCTGAATGGGTCATGCGTTTAGGAGTAATTCCGGTCGGTCTGCTGATTTTGGGACTGGGTTATGCTTTTTGGTTGATAATAAAAAAACAAAAAAAATTATTTTTTGTTGCCCTACCAACTTTAGGCTTTTTTTCGGCCTTTCTTTTGGCCGCCATGTATTACGCTTATCGTTATCCGTATTATGATCAAGGGGTTATCAAATCAATTTTTATTGGCCCAGCTTTTGTTCTGCCGTTGGCTATGGTGATTGTTTGCTTGAAACGAGCTCCACGTTGGGCACTTTATGGTATATTAGTTTTGTGGTCGATGTATATTATAATTTCGTTAGCTTTATTTTTTATCCGTTAAAGTTTTTATGGGCAAACGTACTCCTGATAGTTGGGTCTCACCAAGTTTTAAAGATCGACAAGTTAGTGTACAACCAGATCTGCCGGTTGCGCCACTAACTCCGGAACAACAATTAAATATTGCCATGATGGTTGAATCATTGCCATGTGTTGATCTACATGGTTTGAGACGAGCCGATGTGGCTTACGAGGTCGATTGTTTACTTAGAGCAAATGCCGGTACTTCAGTGCGAATTATTGCGGGCAAAGGGCAGGGGATTTTGGCCGATGAAGTTCTTAGATATTTAAGAGAGTTAAAGCGAAAGAAAAATTCGTCCATTGTCGATTTTCGAACCGAACCCAATGGTGTATCTTTTGTAGTGTTGGTTAAATAAAAAATAAAACAGACACCAGGAAAGCGTCTGTTTTATTTTTTTGATTTTAGTCCATTCGTTCTAACGTAACCCTTCTATATTTACAGTCTATCAGGGCTCTGTAAGCGAATTTTGACAAAAAACTAATACCAGCTAGCGGTACGCTTTCAGAAATTAAAACTTCGATATAATTTTTAGCGCCTTCCATTGCCGCAATGGCTAGAGCCACTGGAATTTCTACGACTTGTCCATTGGTAATTCTGGTTTTGGTCACGCCGGTAATTTTAAGACCAAGCTCTTTGGCCATTTGTGGAGTTACCTGTAAATCTCCGGTGAAACCAGTATCTAAAACAAAAAACGGGGCTTGCACTGATTGACCCCAAGAAACAATTATTTTTATAAGCGGGGTATTTTCAACAAAAACACCACTTACCATATTATTTACTTTGAGTAAAAGATTGAGCCATAGTTTCAGCAACATCAAACCCAATTTTTACAACGTAAAAAATTTTATTAGGCTGATTTTGTCTAGCTAACTCCAAAGTTTCGGCACTGGTATTGCCAAGATATACGTTTTTGCTTTCAATCTCAATCGCTAAAAATTTACCCTTTTCTTTAGGATCATAGTTAACTTTAATCTGTTCATATATCCTTGAGCCTTCTTCGGCAATTTTTTGAATGTCGGTTTTTTTTAGAAGCTCTTCATTATTGTCACTCATAAATTTGGAGAAAATGTTTTATCAATTAAATGTTAACAAAATTTTAGGCGGAGCACAAATGCGTTGGTCAAGTGGGATTATAAGCCGTTTTTTTATTAGTTTTAAGTATACTTAAAATACGAGGCTAAGTCGCTGCGGGTTTTAAGTATACTTAAAACCCAGTGGCTTGACATTATTTGATAACTCAAGTACTATACAAATATATGTCAAACATTAAAACTTCCGTGGAATTTTTTCTTGAGCTCGGGCGCACCCAAGCCATTATGGCCCGCCGTTTTGATTGCGGTTTGGGTGGTTTAGGTTTAACCGAGTTCATGATTTTATATCATTTAAGCGTGGCCGAAGACGAAAGGCTGCGTCGGGTTGATTTGGCCGAAAAAGTCGGTCTAACGCCTTCTGGTGTCACTCGGCTTTTGGCGCCAATGGAAAAAATTGGTTTGGTTAAAAGGGAAGCTTCGAGTGGCGATGCTCGAGTAAGTTTTGTGGCCTTGGCCGCCGGCGGCAAAAGAAAATTTACCGAAGGCTTAGAACGCGCCGAAGTTTTAGCCGAAGATATTTTTTCCACCACTGGTATAAAAAGTTATAAAGAATTTACCAAAACCCTCCAAAAATTGGGAAAATTAAGAGTTTAAAAAAAGAGAACTCCGTCCCCCCTCAGCCCCTTATTCCCCTTAAACCCCTTCAATTACCTCCAATATGCCTGCCGTCTTTTTAAAGTGTTTGACTAAAGTTGAAGACCTACCTATCGGTAACAAACCCCACGTAGCCATTATTGGTCGTTCCAATGTTGGTAAGTCTTCGCTTATCAATCATTTAACTCAACAAAAAGGTTTGGCTTATGTTAGCAGCAGCCCCGGCCGAACCCAAACGATTAATCTTTTTGAGATTGATAAACGTTATTTTTTGATTGACTTGCCAGGTTATGGCTTTGCCAAAATGCCGCAAAATAAACGCGCTGGTTTTATTGACATGATCAGTCATTACTTTGATCAAGCTCCGAATTTAAAATTAGTTTTATTAATTGTTGACGCCAGTATTCCAACAACTGATTTGGATTATCAAATGTTATCATTTCTGCAAACTTCGGGAATTCCTACGCTCGTGGTGCTAAATAAAATTGACAAACTTTCCAAAACTCAAACCACGGCCGCCGTTAAGTACTTTGAAGAAAATTTTCCCGATAACCAATGTATCACTCATTCCACTTTTACTAGTAAGGGCCGCGGTGAGATTTGGGAAGCGATTGAGCGGGCGGTGAGGAAGAGTTAAAAAAATTTCCTTCATGTTCTCTTCACACTTTTTCCGGTATAGTAAAATCGTATGAAAATACTAGTTGTTGAAGATGAACCAAAATTGAATAAGGGGTTGGTTTTGGGGTTGCAAAACCGCGGGTATGCGGTGGATTTTGCGTTTGATGGGGAGGCGGGCGAAAAAATGGCCAGGTTTAATGAATACGATCTGATTATTCTGGATGTTATGATGCCTAAGCGTGACGGTTTAGAAGTTTGTAAAAATTTACGGGCTTTTGGTATCCCCACGCCAATTCTTTTTCTTACGGCTCGCGATGCTATTGAAGATAAAATTGCTGGTTTGAATTTGGGGGCCGATGATTATGTGGTCAAACCGTTTTCCTTTGAAGAATTGATAGCTCGGCTTCAAGCCCTGCTTCGTCGTTCGCCACAAACTATTAGTGATACTTTGGTTTGGAAAGATTTGCGGCTGGATACGCGTTCGCAAACAATTCAAATTAAAAATAAAACCATTGATTTTACTTTGCGCGAATACGGTTTGCTTGAGTACTTGTTGCGAAACAAAGGCGCGGTGGTGACTCGCGAAGATATTTTGACTCATGTGTGGGATAAGTTTTTTGATTCTTTCAGCAATGTGGTTGACGTTCACTTAAAAAATCTGCGTAAAAAATTACCTAAAGAATATGCTAAACGAATTGAAACAGTCTGGGGCAAAGGTTACCGACTTGTTTAGTCGACAATTTCATTGTTCACGTTTAATGCTGACGGCCATGTACGTAATTATTTTGGCCGTGATTTTGTTTTCTTCCGGTACAATTACAAGAGCGATTTTTTCTCAACGGCTTGATATGAGATTTGATCGTTGGGAAATATATTCTGACGGAGTTATTGGACGCCTACCGCCACCAAGAATCGATGACGTTCGGGATGATCTTCAAGAAGTAACTTTTTTTGTTAATGGTTTACTTTTATTGGTGGCCGGAATTTTGAGTTACTGGTTGGCGGGTTTAACTTTGCAACCAATCCAGGCAGCTTATAATAAACAGCGACAATTTTTAAGCGACGCTTCTCACGAACTTCGAACACCGTTAGCAATTTTACAAACTGATTTAGAAAACGAGATGAGTAAAGCTCAATCGCCAGACGAGCGCTTGGCCACCGAAAGTCATTTGGAAGAAGTTAAACGCATGGGACGTTTGGTTAATGATCTTTTAATTTTGTCACGTTTAGATGGGGGAGAAAGTCCGGCGGAAAAAAATCGTCCGGTTGATTTTTCAATGATTACTCGTGAAACAGTTGATCGTTTGCAATCAATAGCTAAAAAATTTAAGGTCACTTTAACTTTGATTCAAGATGATAATTTTAGTTTGTCGGTTTTAGCACCTAGTAAGGATTTATTAGTCCAAGCCATAACCAACGTGATTAACAACGCCATTATTTATAACAAAGAAACTGGACAAGTGACGGTTTCAACCAGTGTCGATGGGCACACAGCGATCATCAAAGTTGTGGATACTGGAGTTGGTATTACCAAAGAAGAAGCCGAAAAAGTTTTTGATCGTTTTTATCGAGCCGAAAAAAGTCGTTCGCGACAAACCGGCGGTAGTGGTCTTGGGTTATCGATTGTTCAATCAATTATTAATTCTTTGGGTGGTTCAATTACTTTGACGAGTGAATTAGAAAAAGGAACCACCGTGGTAATCACTTTGCCGCTTCATAAGACTTCATAGTTGCTTCATGACCAGTTTGTTAGAGTATAAAAGTGATCACACAATTTAATTCATTTAACCCTTTTATCCTTATGAAAAAAATGAAGTATTCTCGGCGTCTTTTGATGGCCGCGACCATCATTGCCGGGTTGGGCATTGGTGCAGTTGGTGTTGGTACAACCATGGCCGCCCAAGTCAATCCCGGCGAAGGGGCGAATAATTTGATCGAAGCCATTGCCGAAAAATTTGATTTAAATCTTTCCGATGTTCAAGCGGTTTTCGATGAACAGCGTGAACAACGAGAGGCTAAGCGCGAAACTCGACAAGACGAACGCTTGGCTCAAGCCTTGGCTGACGGTAAAATTACTCAAGCCCAAGCTGATGTTTTTGCCGCCAAACTTGAGGAAATACGGAGTTTTAGGGAAAGCTTAGCGACTTTGGATAAAGACGCTCGTCAAGAAGCAGTAAAGGCACATCAGGCCGAACTTAAGCAGTGGGCTGAAGACAATGGTGTTCCAATGAGTTTTCTGCCCGGACATGAATCGCGTGGTGGCGGGGCTGGTTGTCGAATGAAATAAACTAAATTATTTAGTTAAAAAAATCGTGCTGATAAAGCACGATTTTTTTAATTGTCTTCACAATTTCTTCATGGCCATTTTGTTAAACTGTTCTAGTTAAAAATATTATCTTATGAAAAAAATTTGGCAGATTATCAAACAATGGAAAAAAACTTTTATTTTCCTGATTATTTTATTAATTGGTGGCGGAATTTGGTTTAGTCAAACTGTCGGCGGCGGGGCAGTGGAAACTCGTTATGTTTTGGCGGCCGTGGAAAAAGGTACACTAATGACTTCAGTAACCGGCACTGGTCAGGTTCAAGGTGAGGCGGAAATAGAAGTCAAACCAGAAGCTTCGGGAAAAGTTATCGAAGTCGTGGGGCAAAATGGCCAACAAGTTGAAGAAGGTGATATTTTGGTGGTTCTTGATTCAACCGAGGCGGCAAAATCTGTTCGTGATGCCCGGTTAAGTTTAGCTAGCGCCGAAGGGTCACTCCAAAAGTTACAACAACCTACCGACACCCTTTCTTTACTCCAAGCGCAAAATGCTTTGGCCCAAGCTAAGCGAACCTTGGCAGATTTGGAAGACGGACCTGATGATCAAGAAATTCGAGACGCTGAAGAAACTGTGACTCAAGCTGAACGTAATCTGGATCAAACTAAAAGAAATTTAACCGAAATTCAAATGACTTCAGAACAAGATCTTTTGTCGGCTTCTGAAGAAGGTTACGACGCAGTAACTGAAGCTTTCACTGAGCTATCGGCCGTGATGGATGATCTTTCCGACTTCCTTGGCACAGAATTAAACGAGCAAGAGTATCTTGGTTATTATGAATTGCTAACCGGTTCTTCTTATACTGATGGCCTAATTGATTATTACGAGGCAACTCAAGATTCATACGATGTTGCCTGGGTAGCTTATCGGGCTTCGGATCATGACAGCGAAACCGCGACCAAAATCGAAGTGATTGGATCGACACTTGTAGCTGGTAAAGACATGGCAAATACGCTTAATGACGCACAGACAATTTTAAATAAAATTCAAGAAGAAGGTTACAGTCATTCGGCAATTAGTGCTCATATTGATGACATGATTGAAACGATCCCCGGCGATATTACTTTAGTAAATAATTTAGTCTCGTCACTTCAATCAGCCGATGACACGATTGAAAGCACTGATCTTAATGCCCCGAATAATATTACCGATGCTGAGGCAGCAGCGGAGGAAGCCGAAGTGGCTTTGTCGACGGCTCAAAATGATCTAGCCGATCTTCGGGCCGGTGCTGATTCGGACGAGCTGGCGGCCGCCAAAGAAGACGTAGCCGAAAAAGAGCAACAATTGGCTGATTTGGTAGCTGGTACGGCTGAGCTTGATTTACAAGTTCAACAAATAACCGTTCAAGGCCGTCAAGATGCTTTAAATGACGCTCTTGAGGAATATGCTAACTATACGGTTCGGGCGCCGATCTCGGGAACCGTGGCTAATTTTTCGGCTTATCGTGGTCAGAGTGTTTCTTCAGGGACTTCGGTGGCTACAATTATTGCCGATCGTTTAACAGCCTTGGTTTCTCTTAATGAGGTTGATGTAGCTAAGGTTAAGGTTGGTAATAAAGTTAATCTAACTTTTGACGCGATCGAAGATTTAACTATAACCGGTGAGGTGGCCGAAATTGATTCGATCGGTACAGTGTCATCAAGCGTGGTTAACTATGGCGTGCTGATAACTTTTGATACTCAAGACGAGCGCGTTTTGTCTGGTATGAGTGTGAGCGTCGTGATAACTACAGCTATTGAGCAAGATGTTTTAGTTGTTTCAAGTAATGTCATAAAAACCCAAGGCGATCTTCAATATGTTGAAGTGCTTGATGACGCGATTTTGTCGGATATTTCCACACAAGGCATAACTTCGCAAAATTTACCGCGTCAAGTAACGGTTGAAACAGGATTGTTTAATGATACAGAAACCCAAATTGTTTCCGGACTAAATGAAGGCGATCTTATTATAACTAAAACAATTACTGATTCTAGTCTTTCGTCAGCCAAATCAGTTACTTCATCAACTTCGGCCGGTAGTCTTTTGGGTGGCGGTAGTGGTGGGCCGCCCGGTAGCTTTTCCCGTTAATATGATTGAAGTAAAAAATGTTACTAAAATTTACGAAACCGGTGCCGGCTCTTTTCAGGCTCTTCATGAAGTTAGCTTTACAATTAATGATGGTGAATTTGTGGCTATCATGGGGCCATCAGGTTCTGGTAAATCTACCTTGATGCATATTCTTGGGGCTTTAGATACACCAACTACCGGCACTTATTTTTTAGATGGTAAGGACGTGGCAAAATTAAGCGAAGACGAGTTGGCGGAAATTCGTTTGTGTCACATTGGTTTTGTTTTTCAATCTTTTAATCTTTTATCGCGAGCCACGGTTTTAAGAAACGTTATGTTGCCATTAGTTTATGAAGAAGTAGGGAAAGTCAAACGTGAAGAACGGGCTAAAGCGGCCTTAAAAGCCGCCGGTCTCGACGAGTCGCATTTTGGTCACTTATCTAACCAACTTTCTGGCGGGCAAATTCAGCGAGTAGCTATAGCCCGGGCTTTAGTCAACGAACCATCACTTATTTTGGCCGATGAGCCGACTGGTAATCTTGATTCCAAAACTGGCGAAATTGTTTTGGAAACTTTTCGAAAACTTAATCAAGAAGAAAAACGGACAATTATTCTCATCACTCACGAACCAGACGTGGCCGAGCATGCTGATCGAATAATTTTTATTAAAGACGGTTCAATAGTTAGTGATGAAAAAGTTCGTGCCAAAAAACACGCTCATACTTTATGAAAATTTCTGATCTTTTTGAAGAAACTTTTTTAGCCTTAGTTTCCAATAAGGCTCGTTCTGGTTTAACCATGTTGGGTATTGTGATTGGAATTAGTTCAGTGATCGCTATGGTGGCGATTGGTCAGGGAACCCAGAGTTCTATTCAATCAAGCATTGAATCAATTGGTTCAAATTTAGTTCAGATTATGCCCGGAGCCCAGCGGTCTTTTGGTGGTGGGGTAAGTTCTGGTCGGGGTTCGGCTCAAACTCTTACTTTAGAAGACGCTGAGGCAATTACTGAAAATATTAGTTTAGCCAAAACCGTGGCTCCAGAAGTTTCTTCACGCTATCAAGTAACGACTAAGGGGGCTAATACTAATACTTCGGTTGTTGGCGTAACCGCGGCTTATCTTGAGGTTAGAAACGTTGAAGTGGAAAGCGGGGTTTTTGTTTCAGATAAACAATCAAAATCCTTGACAAAAGTCGCGGTGATTGGCCCAACTGTTCGTGACGACTTGTTTGGTGAAGGCAGCGAGGCTTTAGGACAAATTATTCAGATTAATGGCATTCAATTTACAATTATCGGCGTGACTAAAGAAAAAGGCGGTAGTGCTTTTGGTAGTCAGGACGATATGATTTTTATTCCCCTCGGCACAGCCCAAAAATATTTAACTGGAAATGATTATGTAACCACAATTAGTGTCCAAGGATCAGATTCTGACTCCATGGATGCTTTGCAAACAGCTATCACTAATTTGCTTCTTGAACAACACAATATTAGTGACGCGGCTTTGGCTGATTTTAATATTATGAACCAAGCTGATATTGTCGAAACCGCTTCAAGTATTACCGGAACACTCACGGCTTTGCTCGCGGCCGTGGCTGGTATCTCACTTTTGGTTGGTGGAATTGGTATTATGAATATGATGTTGACGACCGTGACTGAACGCACAAAAGAAATTGGTTTACGCAAAGCCATTGGTGCTAAACGACGTGATATCAATCGACAGTTTTTAGCTGAAGCCGTGCTGCTAACTTTGATCAGCGGCATTATTGGGATTGTTTTGGGTATTGGCGTTTCTTTTGCTTTGTCAGCTTTGGGAATTATCCAAACGACAATTTCGGTTTACTCGATTTTATTGGCTTTTGGAGTTTCAGCAATTATCGGCATTATTTTTGGCTATTATCCGGCTCGTCGGGCGGCCAGTTTGAATCCGATTGTGGCTTTACGTTACGAGTAATTAATCTGTTACGAATTACGAAAAGTGGCGAATATTACGAATTTGGTTTTTAAAGTCATGGATCCATGGAAGATATTTATTTCTTTACATCTTAAATAAAGTTTTTTCAAAACCGTTGGATTAAACCAGCGGTTTTTGATTTCTCTAAATAATGTTATTATAAAAATGAGCTTTAGCAATAAATTAAATATTTTTTATGTTGGAAATCGGATCAGAATTACCAAATGAGCCGAAAGTTGATTTTTTTCCCAAGATTGAAAGTCTTTCGAGAGAATACGGAATTGGAAAAAGAAGTGACTGGGATTTGGAAATTGCTGTTCAAGCAGTAGCGGCCTTGCATGAAGAAGAACGTGAAAAAAATCCAGAAGAAGTTCGTTTTTTGTTGTTGCAACGTTTTATTGACGCTTTTTATCCACCCCAAGAGTATTCTCGGTCAAGACTATGGAACGAAATGGTTACAGCACCGGTTGAGTTATTCGATTTTCAGCTAAATCTCTTAAATGATGCCGCCAGATCTGATTTGGTTCGCGAAGTCGATGCAAACGAAAAACAAATAATTTCCCGACCACAGAACCGAGATTTATTAGTAAAATTATATGGGGCAGATGTTTTGGTTAATATTGCCCATGCTGGTCTTTGGGTTAGAGTTCCGGCCAAAAAAGTGCGGGCTGTAGCTTCGCCGGGTTTTAGTTGTTGTCAGGCGATTTTGGGAAAGAGTCAAACTGGTGATTTATGCATGGCTCACATTCCTGGTCCGGGAACTTGGGCCGCTCAAGAACATACAAAAGGTTTACTAAAAAAATTTGGTTCAGGTCAATATTTTTTAGTTGCTCCAGAATGTTCTTATTTACCAGGAACCGCAAAACAAATCGTGACCATGGCCGAAGAAACTAACCAAGCTTTTAAAAAAATCGCCGAGCAAAATGGTTTGTGTTTTTTATCGTATCCAGAAATTTTTCCCGGTGAACAAAGTTCCCAGCCCGATCTTTGGCAAGAGTTTGAAATGATTTTAACAGCCGATGGTTTACAAGTAAGACAAGCAGAATTAGAAAGTTATGAAAATTCACCAACCAATATTTGGCTTGGTGGCGAGCGGACCGTTTATCATCGAAAACTAGCCGAAAAATCTTTGCATGATATTAGTTTTTAAATTCTATGTTTCTTCTAAATTGGTTTTTACTTTTTTTACATCGTCGGGCTGGGGCCAAACTTCGAGCGGCAGGGCGAATGGCGCCGGAAAAGATTGCCGATGAGGCGGTGACCATGGCTTCGGCTGGTGGTTGGAAAATTCATATTGATCCCGAGTGGCGGCGTTTAATTGGTTATGAAAAACTGCCGACGACTGAACAAGATCGAATTTTTAATGAGGTTATTTGTACAGCTTTGATTACGGTTTATGCCGGGCTTGATGAAACAATTCCGCATCTGCCTGGCGAGCGGCGCGATTTTTGGCGGAGCGTACGCAATGCTTTTTATCCGGCCTATCAGCGCTGGCAAAAAAATAATGGTATTGTTGACCAAGCCATTCATGACTGGAAAAAACTTTTTGATTTGCGTTTTGAAGAGTACCACCAAGCCCAGCCTGACACTTATGAAAAGTTTCGCGACGAGTTGCCGCGTTTGCGCTCTGACGACGATCGCCAGGCCACAGTTCGAGTTATGACTCTGGCCGCCATGACTATGTTGCACGTCAATCGCGGTCAAAAGTTTCCGAACGATTTATTGTCAGTTCGTTGTTTACAAAAACATTTGGGCTATTTGGCTAAAGAAAATTGGCGACGGTTTGGTTGGTAATAAAAATGCGGGGTTAGAAATTACGAAATTAAAATTATGGAGTGATGGAGTCGTGGAGTGGCGAAGTGTTGGATTTTATTTATTCTTTAAAATGTAAAGAAATAAATATCTTCCATGACTTCACGACTCCATCACGCCAAAACTCCATAACTTTAAAAACCAAATTCGTATATTCGTTACTTTTCGTAATTCGTAACAATAGAATAATATGCATAAAAAAATTACGTTTCTCATCACTAATATTTTTCTCCTATTAGTTTTATTTTTTCCACCAGCTTTGGCGGCTGAACCAACGGTGACGGCTGATACATCTTGGCTTTCATCTTTGGTTTCACCCGATTCTTATTTTCATGTTCGTGATGGCGACATCACCAAAATTTCACCCGAAGATTATATTAATCGTTATCGTCGGGCTTTGGGTTTAACTGAATTGAGAATCAGCGAAGCTTTGCGTCAAAGCGCTAAAAATCATACTGATTATCAAAATAAAAACGGCGTTTATAACGGCGATCCGCATGGTGAAAATCCAGCGGCTGTTGGTTTCACTGGCGTCACGCCTTCCGACCGTTGCCAACACGCCGGCTACAATAGTTATTGTGGCGAAGTTCAGGCCGGCGGTGATGGTGATTTAACTTCTGCCCTCGATGGTTTTATGATGACGCCGTTTCATCGTCTTGGTTTAATTGGTCCAGGCGCCACAGAAATTGGTTGTGCCCAAACTGGCGGTTGGGTAACTTGTGATATTGGATATAATCTTTATTCAGGTTATTCTTCGGATTTTGATGGTAGTCAGCCGATTGTTTACCCAGCCAACGGTCAGGTTATTAGTACAACTTTTCCGGTTTTTGAATCGCCAATGCCTTATCCGCAATACGCCGGGCAGAGAATCGGTTCAACCTTAATGTTTTGGTTGTCAGAAAGCAGTGAGCCGCTCGAGGCCGAAGCGGCTATTTATGATTTGACCGAACAAAAATCGATTGATTCTATTATCAGTATCGACACAGACAATTGGTATACCATGAATGCGGTCTTTTTTAATCCAGTCGAGCCACTCGAACTTGACCATGAATATGCGGCTTATGTTCATGACACTTCTGGGGCCAATGCTTTTTCCAAAGTTTGGACTTTTAAAACGCAAAAAAGTTCTAATGTGGATTTTCCTTTAGATCATGAAGTAATAACTTATGACGCTAATGTTAATTGGGCCGGAAGTACAACCGAAAGATTAGTTACCACACCTGATCCAACTTTGTCCCAAACAATCGATCGTCTTAGCGGCTATATCATGTTGGCTGTCGATAATCACGGCGAAGCTTGGTACGTCGATCCAATTTCTCGTTATCGATATTATTTGAAAGATGGTCCAACCGCTTACGAATTTCTCCGTTCGTTTGGTCTTGGTATAACCAATGCTGATTTGGCCAAGATTCCCATCGAAGCCGACGCCGTCGGTGGCGGTTCATTAGCCGAACAGTTGAGTGGTCGCATTCTTTTGCAGGTTCAAGAACACGGCGAAGCTTGGTATATCAATCCGTCAGATTTGAAACGTTATTATTTAAAGGACGGCGCCGAAGCTTATCGCATTATGCGGGAGCTTTCACTTGGGACATTGATGTCATCGATTGTTGGGATTAATGTGGGTAATTGTCTTGGACTATGATTCAAATGATTTAATGATTTTTATGATTGTTGGTAATCCGATTAATGAAAATTATAAATATTCTGATTTGACGGCTAAAATAATTGGGGCGGCGATTGAAGTACACAAAGTTATTGGTAATGGTTTTCAGGAGGTGATTTATCAAAGAGCCTTGGTGATTGAATTTGAAAATCGGGGCATACATTTTATTAGAGAAAAAGAAATGCAAATTTATTATAAAGGAGAAAAGATTGGTACAAGGCGAGCTGATTTTTTTGTTGAAAATAAAATAATGGTAGAAATAAAGGCGGTAATTGCTTTAGAAGACACCCATTTGGCTCAAGCCATTAACTATCTCGAAGCTTACAATATGGAAATTGGATTACTGATTAATTTCGGTTCGCCGCGTTTAGACTTTAAAAGAGTCACAAAAAAACCAAAATCACAATTAATCAGTTAATCATTTGAATCAAGGTTTAAGACAGGTAACAATCAAAATCGTCTTATTTTGAAAGACGATTTTTTAATTTTTCCCTTATTTTATCGAGGGTTCAAGATCCGAGACCACTGCAAAACTCGGAGGCCTTTTTTACTTTCCCCATTTAATCGTCATTTAGCCTCTAAAATAGGGATTAAAACAAACAAAAAGGCTATTTTTTATTTTTTCTTCCCACTTTGAAAGAAAAAATTTTCAAAAAA
>JAZDEQ010000007.1:0-10932 GCA_043808565.1 Candidatus Uhrbacteria bacterium
ACAATACGTTCGTGAGCAATGGGAAAGAGATAAACAAGAAGACGGTGAGCAAATGGAATTCCATTGGTAATTAACTAACTAAATAGCCCCTTCTAGGGGCTTTCCCGAAACTACCGGCTCTGCCGGTAGAGGATCATTTAATCCAAAGGAGGATATGTCAACGACAAAAAAAGTTTCGGCCAAGAAAGAAGTTCAATCAACCGACGGTTGTCCAACTTGCGGCTGTTGCTGTAAAAATTCGGGCATCATGGGTTCGTTAGTGATGGTTATGGGTGGTTTGGTGGTCGCCTTGTCTTTTTTCTTGCTACAATCAATGCTCTAATAAAATTTATGCGTATTAGCAAAACTGTAGCGCTCTTAGCGCTGTCTTTGTTTTTTTTGGTCGGCTGTGGAAAAAGTGAGGTTTCGCCAGTAGTAAACACGACGGTTAAATCGTCAAACACCGCCACCACAACCAATTCTTCTAATTCTTTAACCAATCCCTCTGTGAGCACTAGTAAATATTCGGCCCCGGGAATTTTGCCAGCCGAGCAAATTCAAAATAAGCAAATTCGTATTAAAACAGCTAAGGGCGATATTGTTTTTGAATTGTATCCCGATACGGCGCCAATTACGGTTTCAAATTTTGTTTACCTAACTCAACAAAAATATTACGACGGCTTAACTTTTCATCGTCGCGAAGAAGGTTTTGTTATCCAAGGTGGCGATCCGTTAGGTAATGGTACTGGTGGTCCTGGCTATACAATTGAAGAAGAATTAAATGATAATTATACTTACCAACACGGAACTGTGGCCATGGCCAAAACTCGGGCGCCTCACTCCACCGGTTCTCAGTTTTTTATCATGTTAGCCGATGTTTCGCTCGATAAATCTTATACAATTTTTGGTAAAGTTATTGAAGGTTTAGATATTGTTGATCAAATTAAGATTGGCGATGTGATGACTGAGGTAGTAGTTGAAGACAAAAAGTAGAAAACGTAGAGCGTAGAAGGCGTAGATTTTTTTGGTTTTTTAAAATCGGGCGGCGGCTCGATTTTAGTTTATTTTTGAATATTACAAAAAAAATCTACGTTTTCTACGATTTCTACGTTCTACGTTTTTTTGTTATAATAAACCCATGTCGAGAAAAATCACGGAAAAAACCTTTTATAAATATTTGAAATGCCCATCGTGGGTTTATCGCGATGCTCATGAGGCGGCAGCGGAAATTGATCCGCTACTTTTACGTCTGCTCGAAGACGGCTTGTTGCCAGAAAAAGAACGGGCCGTGGTTAGTGACCGACCGGACTTTGTTGAAGTCACAGCCGAAGATCCCGAAGAAGCCTTTCGTCAAACTTTGGAATTTATGCGTGAAGGCCGAGAGACAATTTACCAAGGTATTTTAATTCATGGCCACTGGGTGGGTAATCCTGACGTTCTGGCTAGGGTCGAAGGTCGTTCGTTGTTCGGTAATTATTATTATGTAGCGGCTGATGTTAAACGAATTCGCGGAGTTCGTGAGGCTCATAAATTTCAAGGTTGTTTTTATGCCGAGTTATTATCACGACTTCAAGAGGTCAAGCCGGTTCAAAGTTATGTTATTACACCCGACAAAAAAATCGTGGGCTATTCTATTGAAGAATTTGAAGCCGAGTTTCATTTAACTTTGGGTGAAATAGAAAAGATTGTAGCTGGCGAAAAACCCCACCATTTTTTGACCGCTGGTTGTAAACAATCGCCGTGGTATGGCGCTTGTCGTTTGGAAACCGAAACTTGTCGCGATATCTCAATTCTCAATCGCGTTTGGCGCGAAGAAGTGGCCGCTCTTCAAGCAGTCGGTATCAAAACCTTGGATCAATTAGCCGCAAAATCTTCGAATGATTTATTTAAATTGGCACCAATTGTTCGTCGCGACCGTTTAGAGCTTTTACGTTTACAAGCCAAGGCTCTAATTGAAAATAAATTTTTTCTTTTGGCGTCACCAAAATTACCGGTCGTAGATACGGAACTTTACTTTGATATTGAAAGCGACCCTTTGCGAGACTGGGATTTTCTTTTTGGTGTTTTAGAAGTAAAAAATGGTCGCAGTCGATATTATTCTTTTGTCGCCGAGTCGCCAGACGAGGAAGGGGAAATGTGGCGTAAATTTTTAGAATTTATTTTTAAAAGATCAGAGGCACCAATTTATCATTATGGTTGGTATGAACTTGAGGTTTTTCGCCGTTTTGTTGATCGTTATGGATTAGATAAAGAAACCCAATTAAAAATTGAAACAAATTTTCACGATTTGCTTTTCCTAATTCGACCGGCCGTAATTTTTCCCCTGTCCTTTTATTCATTAAAAGATTTGGGCGCTTACGTGGGTTATCACTGGCAAGCCGAGGATGCTTCTGGCGTCCAAGCCGTGCGTTGGTTTGAGGACTGGCTGAAAACTAAGGACGAAAATTTAATGAAAAAGATTTTGGAATATAATAAGGATGATGTCAAAGCGACCTGGGCGCTTAAGGAGTGGTTGGTGGATCAGTTTAAGTAAAAAATAATTATGCGAAAACTTTTTTCCTGTTTGATAATTTTAGGTTTATTGGTTTTGTTTTTAGGTTTTCTTTGGTCACAAAGAGGTAGTGCTTTAGATTTTGTTGATGATGTTCAACGTCGAGTTGAGGCACCGACACCAGTAGCGTTTAGTGAGGTACAAAAGTTAGAGAATGTAGAAAGCGTAAAAAACGCAGAAGACGTAGAAATCGTAGAAATCGTAGAAAACGTAGATGGTGGGGTGGGCGAGACGAACGAAATTTCTTTGCCTGAAGAAAACGATCCAACACCAACCGACAAATCTACGATTTCTACGCCTTCTACGATTTCTACCGATCTACCCGCCGAATTCAATTTAGCCGTACCCTTTACTTCACAAACCCCACTTGGTAATTGGGATGTTGTCCACGAAGAAACTTGTGAAGAGGCGGCCCTTTACATGATTCATAAATTTTATGAGGGCGAAACGGCTGACAAAATTGATCCGGAGACGGCGGAAACCGATCTTATGAAAATTGTGGAATTTGAAAAAGCCCTGTTTGGTTTTTTTGAAAGCACAACTGCGACTCAAATCGCTGTTTTGGCTGAACAGATGTATGGCTATGAACGGGCCGAAGTGGTAACTGACCCGACGATCGAAGACCTTAAAAAATTTATTGCTGCTGGTTATCCGGTGATTGTGCCTTCGGCCGGGCGTTTGCTTGGCAACCCGAATTTTAGTGGCGAAGGACCGCTTTATCACGCTTTGGTTTTGAAGGGTTATACTGATACAACTTTTATTACTAATGATCCAGGGACTCGTCGGGGATCTGACTATCAGTATGATTTTGCCACGATTATGAACGCCATGCATGATTGGAATGACGGGGATGTTTTAAATGGGGCCAAAGTAGTGGTCGTGGTTTATCCCAACGAGTGATTTTGGTTGGACATTAAAAAATAAAAGTGTTAGACTATGTATGTAATATTTTACTAACATTTATGAAATCCTATCAACTTTTAGACAAAGAACAAGTGGCTTCAATTAGAGATATTCAAAAAAATCCCTCGCAAGCCCTCCGGGGAATAACTCGGGTGATGCGTGGTGGTAAAACTTTTGGTTTCTTTTTTTCCAACGAAGAATTTGATGAAATTTTAGAAGATTTAGAAGCTGGGGCTTGTCTCGAATTACGACGTCGAGTTAAGGCCGCCAGACAGGGGTTAAAAAAGAGTCAGGTTTTTACTGTGGAGCAGTTGGCTGCTAAATATGGGCTTTAAAATTATTTTATCTCGCGAGGCTGTCGATGATTTAGAAAAGCTTTCTAAACCAGAAGTTAAAAGAATTATTCGTAAATTACAATGGTTAAATAAATTACCCGTCCCCGTGATTAAGGCCAAAAAATTAACCAATTTTAAAAATGGCGATTTAAGATTTCGGATTGGTGATTATCGAATGATTGGTGTAGTTGATAAAACCAAAACTATAATCATTGTTAAAATTGGTCACCGACGAGAAATTTATCGAAATTAATATGTCTGACATTATTTTAGGTGCTTCACTTGGTGGTTTAGCCGCATTAATAATTTCTATCCCGGCTATTTTGATAGAAATTTTTCGTCGTGGGCGAGTAAAAAATTTACCCCTAGTGGTCGACGTAAAGTCGGTTTTTGATCGACGTCTTTCGCAACTGGCTTCTTTTGCTTTAGGTGTCTTGCTTCATATTTTGATGGGCATGGTTTTGGGTGCAGTTTATCCGGCGGTGGCCGATAAACAGTGGTTTGATTTTGTCGGCCAGCCTTATACTTTAGTCACCCTGCTGTTTTACACTTTTTTGGTTTGGTTGGTTTTTGATTTTATTTTATTTCCGCTTTTTGGTTTTGGTTGGCTGGGGCGAAAAGAAGGCCGAACGGTTTGGCTGGAAGTTTTGGTTTCGCTTTTACTGATCGCGGTTTTATTTTGGTTAGCTGTGCCATTTTTTAGACCGGTTAATTTTTAGGATTTTCTCCACTCTGTCATTCCGAGCGCCACGAGAGGAATCTCTTTGGTATCAATCACGCGGCCAGCCGTCACTCGTGGCGAGCTATGGCTTGGCACGCGAGATTCTTCACGAGACGTTCAGAATGACAGAAGAATGAAGTGATTCGTAATAATTAAATTATGGTTAATTCACCCGAACCAATTCTTCAAGTTTCTGAATACTTAAAACTCGCCAACCAAGTTTTAAAATTAAATATCGATGGGTTTACTTTTGCCATTGAGGGTGAGATTTCTGATTATAAAATTAAGGATGGCAAGTGGATCATGTTTACTTTGAAGGATGAAAATGATTCAGCTTCGCGAGTTGGTTGTTTTGCTACAACCTTTAAGATCAGCGGAGTTTTTGAAGATGGTATGCGGGTGCGAGTTTGGGGGCCGCCGGCCATTACCAAATGGAGTAATTTTCAGATCGAGGTGCAAAAAATGGAGCCAGTTGGTGATGGAACTTTAAAACGAGCCTACGAACTTTTAAAAAAGAAATTAACCGAAGAAGGTTTGTTTGAAATTTCTCGCAAACGTTCTTTGCCCAGATTTCCCCAACGAATCGGTTTAATTACTTCACGCGACGCGGCAGCTTACGGTGATTTTATTCGGATTTTAAATAATCGTTGGAGTGGCGTTGAAGTATTTTTTTCTCATGTTCACGTGCAGGGGCGGGAAGCCGTACCAGAAATTCTGTCAGCTTTTAATTCTTTTAATGCCTTGCCAGAAAAAGTTCGGCCCGAGGTTTTAATTTTAACTCGAGGTGGTGGCAGTCTTGAGGATTTAGCCGCCTTTAATGACGAACAAGTTGTTCGGGCAGTTTTTGGTTCAAAAATTCCGGTTATTTGCGGGGTTGGCCACGAACGCGACGAATCCTTGTGTGATTATGCGGCCGATGTTCGGGCTTCTACACCATCAAATGCGGCTGAGCGAGTTGTCCCCAATCGTCAGGAAGTGCTTTATGAGATCGAAACCATGGTACGTCACACGGAAAGTTGTTTGTTAGATGCGGTTGGTGATCGGCAGCTTTTAGTCGAACGGGCCACACATTTTATTTTTTCGGCCGCTGATCGGCAAAAAGAACAATTATCACAATTGGTTAGCGCTTTATTTAATCGAGTCGAAAATTGGTTACCACATTTAACCGAGCAACTGTCTTCAGCGGCGCGTTTTTTGAGTAGTGTTGACCCTAAACGAGTTTTGGCTCGCGGTTACTCGATTGTTACTTGGCGGGGGAGGGTGATTAAGGATGCTTCCACGCTTGCTCCGACGGCGGAAATTAAGGTAAAATTATCCCAAGGTGATTTAGAGGCCGAGGTTTTAAGAATTAATGGCCTAGGCCGACAAAAATTAATTTAATTATGGCTAAAACTATAAAATCAACCACAAATTTTTCTCAAGCTTTTGAGGAATTAGAACAAATCACGGCTTGGTTTGAAAAAGGCGAAGCTGATCTTGATGAGGGTTTAAAAAAATTCGAGCGTGGTTTAGAGCTGGCCAAATTATGTAAGGGCAAACTTTCTGAAGTTGAGAATAAGATTAAGGAGTTGAAATTAAAGTTTGAGGGTGATTGATGGTTTTTTGAGGGGTGATTATCGGGGTTTGGGTTTTTTGGAGGGTGATTATCGGGATCGGGGTTATTTACTGGGTGATTATTAGGGTTATTTTTTATGGCTAATGCGAAATTTTTTGAACTTTGGGATTGGCAGGAAAGTCATAATTGTCTTTTGAAAATCTACGAAGTAACTAGAAATTTTCCGCCAGAAGAAAAATATAATCTTATTTCTCAAATCAGATCTGCGGCTTTGTCTATCCCTTCAAATATTGCCGAGGGAACCGGTCGTGGATCAAAAAAAGATTTGGTAAGATTTTTGATAATTGCCAGAGGTTCGGTTGAAGAAGTTTTATCACATTTGTATATTGCCAAGTCCTTGAAATATTTGAACGAAGAAAATTATCAGGAATTATTCGGACGATATAACAAATTAGCTAAGGCCATCAATAATCATATTTTTTCAATCCAAAAAGGAGAAAATTAATTTCGCTGACAAAAAATCACCCAACCAATCACCTAAATAATCACTCTCCGATAATCACCTAATTAATCACCCAAACCAAAACCTACCTATGACAATAATTCTTCGCTGGGTTATCAACGCCCTGGCTTTGCTGGCGGCCGCGGTAATTATCCCGGGTTTTCATGTTGAATCATTTTATGCGGCCTTGATCGCGGCTTTGGTTCTTGGTTTAGTTAACGCTTTGGTTCGGCCGATTGTTTTAATCCTAACTCTACCAGTAACCATAATAACTTTAGGTCTGTTTGTTTTTGTGGTTAACGCTTTAATGTTGTGGTTTGTTAGTACTATGGTTAAAGGAATTGTGATTGAAAATTTTTTGGCCGCGGTAGCCACAGCTATTTTCCTTTGGGCCGTGGGAGTGATCACCAGTTGGTTTATTAAACATGCTAAAGAAAAATAATTTAACGTCCGCTAGTCGGACGTTTTTCAAATATGAACAATCAACCAGTAGTTTTATCAGTCGGTGGTTCACTCGTCGTACCACCAGAGGGAATTGATACAGTTTTTTTAAAAAGTTTTAAAAAATTATTAGAAAAGTATATTCAGCAAGGGCGAAGATTTATTATCGTCGTTGGCGGCGGCACCACCTGTCGTTTGTATCAAAACGCCGCTCGTAAAGTAACTAAATTAACTCGCGACGATCTTGATTGGTTAGGCATTCATTCAACTCGTTTAAACGGTCATTTAATGCGAACCGTTTTACGAGAGATTGCCCACCCGATCATGATTAAGGATCCAACTCGACCCCTCGGCAAATGGACTGAACCGGTTTTGGTAGCCGCTGGTTGGAAACCGGGTTGGTCAACTGATTATGTGGCTACCCGTTTGGCTAAACGTCTTAAAGCCAAAGTTTTGGTTAATCTTTCGAATATTGATTATGTTTGTGATAAGGATCCAAGAAAGTATCCTGAGGCCAAACAAATTAAACAAACCACCTGGCCGGACTTTCGGAAAATTGTTGGCGACAAGTGGGATCCGGGCATGAACGTACCATTTGATCCAGTGGCGTCAAAATTGGCCGAGCAGTGTGGTTTGGAAGTCGTAATTCTAAACGGAAAAAAATTAAAAAATGTTGATAATTTTTTATCCGGTCAGAAATTTATTGGCACGATTATTCAATCAGTTAAAAAAGGCGGGAGATAAGAAAATCCGAGGTTTGACCTCGGATTTTTCAAACAACGTTCTTTTGGGAGGTGAAGATGGACGAACGAAAGTCGGTTTTACTCAGATGGCGAGATGACACTGAGGCGGGAGTTAGGGAATTCGGAAATCCGGCCAAGGTCTATCCTGACGGCACAAGATACGAAGGCAAAGTCAGAAAGCTCGAGGTCGTTCTTCTAACACCCTCTCGCGGTTCAACCCTCATGGTTCCGGCCAGCCGTTTTGAGAACGGTGATGGGGTTTGAAGCTCGAGGCTTCTTTGACCGGCGGTCTCTTCCGCCGGTCGGTTCGTTTTGGTAAGATAGGAATATTAAATTTATGCCAGAGTTACCCGAAGTCGAAACGGTTCGTCGTCAACTAGCCAAACAAATTAAAGGCGCAACTATTAAAGACACAGTTGTTAATTTTGCTGGTCGTTTAAATTTGTCGGCCAAAAAGTTTTCACAAATTTTGTCTGGTAAAAAGTTTTTAGGTGTTGATCGTCGAGCCAAACTTTTAATCTTTAAATTATCTGGCGGTTTTTTTATTTTAGCTCATTTGAAAATGAGTGGAAAGTTTTTAGTAAAAAAAATTATTGACAAAAAAGAATTCTCCCTCTCTCGTCGCCACGACGGGGGAGGGTTGGGGTGGGGGAAACACACTCACGTCATTTTTAAATTATCTGGAAATAAAGAATTGCATTGGAATGATGTTCGAAAGTTTGGTTTTTTAAAATTAGTTGACGATCAGGGTTGGCAAAAATATCTCGTCGCCCAAGCCTATGGCCCGGAGCCACTTGACAAAAGTTTTACCTGGCAGAAAATGGCTATGTGGTTGCGTTCGAAACCCAAAGCTAAAATCAAACCACATCTTTTAGACCAAACTTGTATAGCGGGGATTGGGAATATTTATGCCACCGAAGCTTTGTGGTCAGCTAAGATTCATCCACTGACATTGATTGGTAAATTGAGCGATGAACAAATTAAAAAACTTCATCACGAAATTATTTTAGTTTTGAAAAAGTCTTTGTTGGCTCATGGCACTTCGGCCGATTCTTATGTTGATGCTTTTGGCGAGAAAGGTAATTTTGAAAAGCAACTTAAAGTTTATGGCCGAGAAGGGAAGTTGTGCATTCGTTGTCGGACAAAATTAGAAAAAATGAAAATCGGCGGCCGCGGGACAGTTTTTTGTCCTAAGTGTCAAAGGGTGTCTTGACGCCATTTTCTATTTGTTTTATACTATTTTCGAACTAAAGAAAGCCGTAGAAAATGGGTTGTGTCTGCCTTCGCTCTAGGAGAGCTTGGGTGAGATACTATAAGTCCCGTCGAGGCAAAAAGTTTGAATTTTCAGACTGATTGTATTTCTGCGGCCGTTTTCCGCAGTTTTTTATTTAATAGTCATGCCCCATGCACCATGAACCACTCGCGTGGCGCTCGGGTTCATGGTAAAGGTCGAGAAATATCGCGAATCTTTAAAAAGAATATTCTACTTCAATATTGATTTGTAGGATTCGTGAAGATTCGTAATTCGTAACAATATGGCAAAAACTCGTGTTCAAAAACAAGAAATGGTCAGCGATTTGACCGATAAATTTCGTCGCATGAAAGCGGCAGCCTTTGCTTCTATTTCTGGTTTTACCATGAAGGACGCCGATAACCTTCGGGTTAAGGCTCGTCAAGCCGGAGTTGAAGTCATGGTAGCTAAAAAAACCATGCTCAAAATTGCCGCCAAAGAAGCTGGTCAAAATATAGTTGATCCATCAGCTTTTGATGGCAGTATTTTATCGGCTTTTGCTTTTGATGATGAAGTTTCCGCGGCTAAAATTTTAGCTGGCTTAGTTAAAGACAGAAATACCGTCAAGATTCTCGGCGGTATTCTTGAGGGAAATATAGTCGGAGCCGAAGAAATTAAACAACTCGCGGCGCTACCTAGCAAAACCGAATTATTGGCCAAAATGGTTGGCTCGCTTAATGCTCCGATTTCCGGCTTTGTTAATGTCTTGGCCGGCAATCTCCGCGGTTTGGTAACAGTTCTCAAAGCTGTTCAAGATAAAAAAGTTTAATTAATTTAATGAAGCTGTTACGAATTACGAAAAGTGCCGAAAATACGAAACCGGATTGGAAATGTCGGATTGATCTCCGATTATAAATAAACATTCGTATATTCGTTACTTTTCGTAATTCGTAACAAATAAAATATGTCTGAAGAAAAAATTGTCGAAGTGCCTGAAAAATTCAAGGCCCTAGTCGAACAAATCGAAAAAATGTCTGTTCTTGATCTTGCCGAACTCGTAAAAATTCTTGAGGAAAAGTTTGGTGTTTCTGCTTCTGCTCCAGCCATGATGATGGCCGCCCCAGCTGCTGATGGCGCCGCTGCCGAAGAAAAGTCTTCTTTCAATGTTGAATTGACTGCGGTTGGTGAAAACAAAATCGGCGTCATTAAAGTTGTCCGCGAAGTCACTGGTCTTGGTCTAAAAGAAGCCAAAGATTTAGTTGATGGCGCACCAAAGATGGTTAAAGAAGGTGTCGACAAAGCCACAGCCGAAGATATGAAAAAGAAAATCGAAGAAGCTGGTGGTAAGGTAGAGTTGAAGTAACTACAGTGATGGAGTTATGGAGTCGTGAAATGATGCCCCGCCGACGGAGGCCTTTGGCGGGGTTCCGCCAAAGGCCAGCGACGGCGGGAGAGTTTTGACAGAATATTTTCACAATTTTGTAATCAAAAAGCACGGCTATTAAGTCGTGCTTTTTAGTTTCAAATTAAATCGTCCAACCAAATTCGGAGTAATGAATTTTTTTATTAATATTTTCCAGAGCCAGTTTTACCTCGGGAAGTATATTGCTGGGTAAGTCGTTAAGATTATACCAAGCCAGTTCATTGCATTTATGTGGTTCCAGATTAGTAATTTCACCAGTCCATTTTTCGGCCCGAAGATAAAAATCAAAATATTCTCGGTCGCCAGAAAGCCGGTGCATAGCATGAACTACTTCCAAATCATCGGGACTTAAAACTATCCCGGCTTCTTCGAGAGCTTCGCGAATAATGCACTGCTTGGTTGTTTCGCCACCATCAAGATGACCGGCCACTAAACTGTAATTGCCGTCTTGATAGCCAGTATTATAGCGTTTCAAGAGCAAAACTTGTCCGTCCTTAATTAATACCAGATAGGCAGCCACAAAGGCTCTAAATTTTTCAGACATAAGA
>JAZDEQ010000008.1:0-4175 GCA_043808565.1 Candidatus Uhrbacteria bacterium
TTTTTTATTGCCCTTAAAAAGACCAGAAATTTTTTGAGCATATTTGCCCATGCCATAGCCTTTTTCTTTAACGTAAATTGATTGAGCCAAATTTAAATTGCCGCCGGCCCCAGAATAAACAAAGGCCCCAAGAAAAGTGGCAAAGACAATCCCTTCAGGCAGAAAATTATAGCCTTCACCGTGGCCTACCAAACCTTGAGCTAATGCCCACCAATCAGTTTGGTGGCTTAAAAATATTGCCAAAAGAAAAATAAATGGCACACCAATAAGCAGAATAGTTTTGGTGAGCTTTTCCATTAGACCATAAACGGTTTTTCCCGAACTCAAAATTAAGCCAATGAGTAACAAGAAGGCAATGGCAATCCACTGAAAATTACTGATGCCAAAAAGCGAGGCAAAAACTTTAGCCGAAGCCGCGACAATGCCCGGCAAACCAAAACCCGCAAAAGTCGAAACAATAAACCAAAGCGGCGCCAGTCGCCAAAATTTGGCAATCCCCACAAAAACACTCTCACCTTTAATCAAGGCATAACGTTCGATTTCCATGTTGATAAAGTATTGAAAGGAAATGCCAATCAGGGCGCCCCAAGCTATTCCTAGGCCGTAATTAGCTGTCAGGTATGGCCAAAGAATGACTTCGCCAGAGCCAAGACCCAGAGCCAAAATAATAAAACTCGGGCCAATGATTTTTTTTAACGGTAATGGAGCAGGGAAAGGTTGATTATTAGAAGACACAATTTTTAAGTTTTTTGCTTTTTTAAAAGTTTCTTCTTATAATTTAATTGATTTAACTCTTTTAATCAAATAATTTATTTGTTACGAATTACGAAAAGTAACGAATATACGAATTTTGGACTCAAATAAAAACCCAATTCGTATATTCGGCACTTTTCGTAATTCGTAACCCTGTGATTTTTATGCCAGATAAATTTACCGAAACAAAAACTATTGGCCTGGGTAGCCGTTTGGGTACCTCGGTCAAAAATGTTTTTGTTGGTTTGTTAATGTTTGTGGCGTCGTTCGGCGTTCTTTATTGGAACGAGGGGCGAGTCGATTTGGCCACTGTGGCCAAACAAGCGACCGAAATTTCGGCCGAAACCGTAGCCGACAGTTCTTTAAACGGAAAATTAGTTTTTGTTACTGGTGATGTCATTACCGAAGAAACTTTAGGTGATGGTATGTTTCTTTCGCCCGGTTCGTACCTTGCGGTTGAACGTGTGGTAGAAATGTATGCTTGGGTCGAGCAAACCGAAGAAAAAGAAAACACCAATCTTGGTGGCTCGCAAACTGTCGAGACTGCTTATACTTATGTTAAAGAATGGGTAGCTAGTCCGCCGTCATCTTCAGCCTTTAAATATCCAGCCGAACATACTAATCCCTCATTGGCTTTTAAAGACGGATCATATGCTGTTACCGAAGCCAAAGTCGGAGTTTATTCAATCGATCCAATTAAGGCCGAATTACCAGAATATAGTGACCTTACTCTTGAACCAAAAATATTGACTTTGGAAAATAGCAAGGTGACTTTAGCTAACAGTCAATATCTTTTTTCGCCATACACGACTGGCGGTAATTTAACCAACCCACAAGTTGGTGATGTGCGAATTAGCTATAAAGTATTAGAACCAAATTTTGAGGGTACGGCTTTTGGCAAGTTAAAAGGCACGCAAATTGATCCTTATCTCGATAAAGACAACAATGAGCTTTATCGTTTGTTTGCCGGCACTCGCGATGAAGCGGTGGCTACTTTGCATGGTGAGTTTGTTATGATGCTTTGGCTCATGCGAGCTCTTGGTTTCTTATTAATGTGGGTTGGTTTAACAGCTTTGTTTGGACCGTTCACCACTTTATTGGATGTTTTGCCAATTCTTGGCAGTCTTGGTCGGGGCGTAGTTGGTGCGGTGATGTTTGTCGTGGCTTTGATTTTGTCGATTGTAACAGTTTTGATTTCCATGGTTATCCATAATATTGTGGCTCTGATCATTGTAATCGCTCTGGCCCTGGTTGGACTTGGTTTGGCCATGAATATTTTGCGGAAAAAATTAAAAGCCAAACAGCCAGGTGGTTTGGGTGGCATGGTAAATAATTTGCTGAGTAAGTAAAAAATCCAAAAACATAAAAAAACAGCAGTTTGTTCTACTGTTTTTTTATGTTAATTTGGTTTTAATGATTTTCAGGCCTAACTGATTTTAGTCAGTTTTATTAGGGTTTTAAGGTGGTGCATTGAGTAGAATTCAGAGTAGAACTCACCCTTGACTTTTTCGTTATTTCGTGTAAAATAAACCAGCTCTGATTCTCTGGGCGGTTATCGTTCGGAGAAAAGGCAGAGCTCAAGGAGATTCCCGCGATGTCTTCTTCTGGTCACCACAATTTCGGATGCGCCTGCCTCGATCGGAGGCTTGGCCTTTCCTATGCCATCTACCTGTTTTTCAGCAGGCTCTTCTGGTGGCAGATCTACTTCATGAAGATTCCTGGTGGCCCCATCTGTTTCTTTGAAAGCAACCCGGCCGTTGAGTGCGCTCTGAAGCTCACGGTCGATAAGGGGGGGGGTGGCCATCGTCAACCTTTGGGGTCACGAAAACTGCGCCGCGGTCGCGGAAGGTGGGCAAACCTTCAAAACACGCGAAGAAGAACGTCTGTTCATTTTGGAAAGACTGCAGCAAGCCAGAAGGAAGATCGTCAGGCGTTCGAATAGTTGCCAGGTTACCCTGCTCTACTGGCAGAGGATTTTTCCTTGGCTTCCGTGGTTGGGGAATTACATCTGGTGGCCAAAAGATGTCACCTGAGACCAACCAGTATCTTCGCCTGGGGCTTTAATCGGCCCCAGGTTTTGCGTTTTAATTGATTGCGGGGTTGAAATATTTTTTTTACTCGTGTATTCTAACAGCGCGATATTTTAATATTTCAAGATCGTCTAACGAGCCCGCTTAAGTCCAACGAAGGCGGGCAAAGTCCCCTGAAGCCCAGCGAAAGGGGGGGGGGTGGCATTTCAACCTCCTGCCATCTTACGATCTCGACAACAAAACATTCCGAGATCGTCTAATGGCAGGACAGCGGCCTTTGAAGCCGTGAATCGTGGTTCGAATCCACGTCTCGGAACCAAAGAAAAAACACCTAACAAGTAAGGTTAGGTGTTTTTTCTTTAATGTTGTCTTTCACCGTCTTATTCCGTGTTATTTAGATTACAGTCATTTTTAAACCTGAAAGGGGTTTTAAAAACCTGAAAAATTTTTGGTTTTATAGTTCTTTTAAAATCCTAACCCGTATAGAGGGCTTTTTTCGTTCCCTAGCAGTTTTGGTGTTTTGGTGGTTAGGTACTTTTCTTTTTGTTTTCTGAAATTGGCAGGATTGTGGGCGGGTTTAATGATTATCCACTTTTCAAGCGAATTTTATGGCTCTAATATATCTAGGTATGATTTTATATAAATACATGAACCAAAAATGGATTGATTTGTTTAAGGAACAAGGGATATTAAGGATTCAACTGTTGAAAAACTATCAAAATTCAATAAATAACAGGCAAGATACTAACGAAACGCTTTCTAAATACACAAACGATAAAAACAAGCGGACTGTTTTAAGACAAGAGGATTTAAATAAACTGCCAAAATCCAATGTTGTTGTGGAATTAAACGGCGGATATATTATCGCTGAACCAAAATCAAGTTTTGAATACGGAGTTTCTTTACCGTCGCCACTGGTTTTCTCAACCTCCACTGTTTTTGATAAGAAATTTATGGGAAAATTCTCAACTGACGGATTTTTTACCATTAAAGACAAGGATAATTTCGGTCTGTCTCTTTTGAAAGCGATACAAAAACATCATTTTGTTGGTATTTACTGCTTTGATACAGTTGATTATGTGCTGGAAAAAGATTTAAGAGTCAACGAACCTGTTAATAGAAATTTTAAAATAATTCGTTGGAAACCAGGGCAAATTTTTAACTTAACAATTTTAGGAAAAATGTTTGGAAATTACTTCTGTAAAGAAAAAATGTCGAAAATTGATGGGAAAATTATAAACTACGAGGAAGAAAAGGAATTTCGATTTGCTTTTTTAACAGAAGAACCGCCAGAAAATGGTTATATTGATATTTATTGTCCTGAAGCATTGGAATTTGTTGAGTTTTAAAAAATCCAATATTCTCAACTTATAATGCGTTATAACTCAACTC
>JAZDEQ010000009.1:0-3231 GCA_043808565.1 Candidatus Uhrbacteria bacterium
AAAAAAGTTTTTTATCTAATCTTTCAACCCATTCATTTTATCAGAAAAAACGAAAAACACCCTGGACGAGGGTGTTTTTCTTTAAATGACTGTTTTTTAAAAATCCTTTTGTTTAGCGAAATTTAAGTGCGATTGCCCTGGCTCCTGCTGGCCCATGAACCGGATGCGAACGGCGTTGGCAGGCTCTTGAATCTCGTCAGCGAGGATAAAGCGTTCCTCCCCTGTCGTCGGGTTCTCGACTGCCAGCACTTCCAGGTAGATCTCGCCTTCACGGGTCACACCGACGGCCTTGATGCCGTTGGTGTTTTCGCCGAGGTTTTCGATGATCGTGGGGAGGTGGCCGGTGGGGGAGATGATGGCGAAGAGCTGGGGGGAACGCCGGGGTACAGTCATGGCGGAATTTTCCTCAGTTGGAGAAGCGGTCAGATGGCCGCTGGGCTCTGCCTAGCTGAACTAGGACAGCGAGATTGAGTTTATACTCTTCAATAAAATTGTCAATAGTTTAAGCATAAAATAGTTGTAAAATCTCGAAAAATCGAATAAAATTAAGACTTACGTGTTTCAAAAAAATAGAAGGGGGTTGGGGATTGTTGGGGTTTAGGGAAGGAATTATTAATTCTTTGAAATAAACCTCCACCCCCAAACCCTAAACTCCAAACCCTAAATGTGTAAATTATAAAAACACTTTATGCTAAAAAATAAAAACCGTTTGCCGTTGCCGTTTGTTGAGCGACTAAAAAATCAGTTTGGCCAAAGTGCGGCTGAGGCCGTGATTTTGGCTTTTGAAGCCAAAAGATTGCCAACTTTTCGGGTTAATACTTTAAAAACCACTGACGAAAAAGTTATGGTGGTTTTACGGGAGGAAAATATTGCTTTTGAGCGCCTCAAGGGACTACCCCATGCTTTTCGCATAAAAAATCGTTCGAGCGAAGAATTATTAAATCATCAACTTTGTCGTGATGGCCAAATTTATCTTCAAGGCATCACTTCCATGTTGCCGCCACTGGTTCTTGATCCGCAGGCAAAGGAAAACCTTCTTGATCTTTGCGCAGCCCCAGGGAGTAAAACGTCGCAGATGGCGGCTATGATGAATACCCCCACCTCTGGGGGAAAAATACTAGCTTGCGAGGATAATGAAATTCGTTTTCAAAAATTACAAAATACTTTGCAGATTCAAGGCGCGAATTTTGTGGAAACCAAACTGATTGATGCGGCTTTGCTTTATAAAGAAAAGCCGGAAAGTTTTGATAAAATTCTGGCCGATGTTCCCTGCTCGGCCGAAGGACGAATTAATTTAAATGAAGCACGAAGTTTTTCTTTTTGGAATGAAAAAAATATTATTGCTCATGCCAAACTACAACGCCGTTTACTGCGCTCAGCCGTGGCTTGTTTAAAACCTGGTGGCACTTTAGTTTATTCCACCTGTACTTTGGCCCCCGAAGAAGATGGCGAAATGGTAAATTGGTTGCTTGAAACTTTTCCTGAACTAAAAACAGCAGCTTTTGAGCTGCCGTTTGTCCAAACTCGTCCTGGCCCGGCTAAAAGTTTGTATGTTTTGCCAAGCAAGGAAAATGAAGGGTTGTTTGTGGCAAAAATGTCTAAAACCTTGATTCCCCTGATTAAAGGATTACCTTGATTGTTTTTTTGATCAGGTAAATCCCCAAATCAAGGAAATCAAGGTTAAACAAGCTGCCCCCCAAATGCCTCGGTCAACATAGCCACGGTTTCGTCGGCGGCGGCTTCGCGGGGTTTGTGGATAGCAGTAATTGAAACTTGAGTGCCAAGCAATTCAGAAAGAGCGTCGTCGATGCTCTTTTTATTTTTTGGTCGATTAACCGTTTCCGTATGCAAAGCAAAACCAAATTCAATTTCCACTTGATGACCGGTAGCTTTAGTGATTTCGCTGTTGCGTAAAATTAAAAGCAGTGACGGATTAGTATCTTGCAAACGTTCGCACATAGCATCCCAATTGGCTTTAACTTCATCGACGCTAACCGCGCGGCCAGATAAAACTGGTTCAGATTTTTTTATTTCCGGAATTATTTTGATTGGTTCGTCTTTAGCTGGTAAGGCTTTAGCTGGCTCGGTTTTAATAATTGTTTCGTTTTTACTGCCGCCCGAACTTTTTGGCAGATCATCGTCCTTGGCAGAAACTTCTTTTTGCGGCTGACAAATTTTAATCACGGCTATTTCGGCCGACAGCTGAGGAATAACATCGGTTTTAGCTGAACGTTTAGCCGCTAGAAAAATTTCAATAGCTGTGGTTAAAACATTAACTGACCAAAGCTCGGTTAACTTACCGACTCGTTTAAGAACCATTGCTTCATAAGCTTCTTGAAAACGTTCGAGACCACCAAGTTTAGCAAACAAAATTGTTCGAAGTAACAAAACCACATTATCAAGAAAAGCCGGAATATCCATGCCCTGCTCTACGCCTTCATTTAAAATTTTAATGGCCGCGGCTGTTTCAGATTTTGCCAAAGCCTCGACAAAAAGTAAAACTGAATCAGTGTAAGCCACCGGCAAAACCAGAGAAGCGGCTTCGAGACTAATTTCTTTTTCGCCCAAAGCCAAAAGTTGACCCAACAAACTTTCGGCATCACGTTCGCAACCATCAGTATGGCGAGCTATTTCAAAAAGAACATCTTCATCAACTTTAACTTTTTCAGCTTTAGCAATTTCTTTTAAACGACTAACAATTTCGGCTGGTGTAAACCGTCGAAAATCAAAACGCTGACAACGACTAACCACAGTGGCTGGTACTTTATGAATTTCCGTAGTTGCCAAAATAAAAATTACATGGGCTGGCGGCTCTTCTAGGGTTTTTAAAAGCGCATTAAAAGCCGCGGTCGACAGCATGTGAACTTCGTCAATAATATAAACTTTGTACTGACCTTTATTGGGCACAAAACGCACGCCATCAATTAACTCGCGGACATTATCAACGCCGGTGTGTGAAGCGGCATCAATTTCAAAAATATCCAAAGCCGAACCATTAGTAGCCTCCTTACACATTTGGCATTCATTACATGGTTCGCTTGAAACTTTGCGCTTTTCGCAATTTACGGCTTTAGCCAAAAGCCGAGCAACAGTAGTTTTCCCAATTCCCCGCGGCCCGGTAAATAAATAAGCGTGAGCCATTTTGCCAGTTTTTAACTGGTTTTGGATGGTTTTTTTAACATGTTCCTGAGCCGAGACTTCGGCAAAGGTTTGGGGACGGTAGGTGCGATA
>JAZDEQ010000010.1:0-3563 GCA_043808565.1 Candidatus Uhrbacteria bacterium
GGCTAACGCATTTAAATCCTCAATGTTTTTAACAAAAATCATTTTTTGTCACGTCGAAAAGGTGTTTTTTAGTAACTCCCGACTTGATTAATCTTGTCAATACTCGTTTTTGTTGGGAATTTAAATGCGTTAGCCCTGCCCACGAAGCCCGGCGAAGTGGGGTAATTCGTAACAATATGAAAATAGGACTTGGACAATTTGCTCCGCGTTTTGATGATAAAAATTATAACCTAAAACAAATTGAAAAAATTGTTAGTTCGGCTTCGGTTGATCTATGGGTTTTTCCAGAAATGAGTGTGACTGGTTATATGGTGAACAACCGTAAGGAACTGTTAGATTTGTCAGAAGAAATTTCGAGTAGTCCGTCGATAGAAAAACTACAAGAAGTCGCTCGGATTAATAAAACAGTTTTGCTGGTTGGTTTGCCGGAAAAAATCGGTCGTGAGATTTTTAATACAGTGGTGGTGGTTGGTCCAGATGGTTTAATTACTAAAAATCAAAAATCTCACCTTTTCCTGAAAGAAAAATTATATTTTTCTTCTGGTCAAATCGGGCCAACCATGTTTAATTTAGGCAAAACAAAAATTGGTTTAGGCATTTGTTATGATTATATGTTCCCAGAGTTTTGGCGAGCGCTAGCTCTCGACGGAGCTGATTTGTTTTGTTGTCCAGCTAATTTTGTTTTTCGCTATGGCTTTGATTTAATGCGAGTTAGATCGATTGAAAATGGCGTGGCCTCAATTTGTGTTAATCGAGTTGGGGAAGAGCGAGGGCAGAATTTTTTTGGTGAAAGCCAAGCAGTTGATTGTCGAGGAAACATTGTGTACCGGGCGGGGGGTGAGGAAGAATTTAAAGTAGTCGAAATCGACCCCGCACTTTCGCGGGACAAAAAATGGAATCCTTATAATGATTTAATATTAGATCGAAGACCAGAAATTTATTAAAAAACAAAAAATTCGCCAACCCGCTGGCGATTTTTTTACCTCTACGTTTTCTACGATTTCTACGTTTTTTACGTTTACGTTTTTACAATTTTTACGTTTTTACGCTTTTTCGCCAACGCTCTAAATCCACCCGCCCCACCGTGTAGCCACTTAGCCACGCGTGCCACTGTAGTCGAACTCAAACCCGTTTCCTCAATAATTTCCGTATAAGGCACTTTGGCCGCCAGTCTCTGGGCCGCTCGCCAACGGCGACTGAATTCCAATAATTCTTGTTCAGTTAAAAGATCGTGGAGAAATTTTTTAAGTTCACCTTTAGTTTTCAGGCCAGCCAAAGCCGCCTGTAATTCGTCGATCATTTTGAGGTCTTTTGGAAGCATGAACTTAAGATAGCAGAAATTATTACTTTAGTCAAGTAAAGTAATAATTTAAGCCAGATTTAATTTTTCGTGTTCGCGTTCTTCCTGCAGATTTTTTACGAATTCGCACAGTGGGCCGCCGATGGTTTTTTGCCAAAAAATATCTTGTTCTTCTTGGGTCATTTCTGAAATATATTTTCTGCTCCCCGGATCGATTTGCAGAGATTCTAGTGGGTATCCAGGCACGGTTTTTTCACTTTTTTTGCCAACAAAAATACGGGGCGAGATTATAATTGTTTCCTCTATCGAACCGTCGGGACGGGCCACACAAACGGCAAATTCCCAATAGCCTTTGGTTGTCTCACCAAGTTCGGAAATTAATTTTTGGTAATGATCAGTTAATTCTTCATCGGTTGGCCGATCATCTCTTCCGGCAATCCGGCGGACATTTATACCTGGCTGTTCTTCTGGTTTTAGATCATCGAAATACAAGGCGTTGTCCATCGATAAAACCGGCTGACCCAAAGTTTTGGCATAAGCCAAAGCTTTTTTTCTGGCGTTTTCTTGAGCCGTAACTCCGTCTTCCTTTACTTCTTCAAAAACAACGCCTGATGGTAATCCATCCACACTAATTCCGCTAAGAGCCAATGCTCCACGAATTTGATTAATTTTTGCCGTATTTTTTGTGCCGATTATTATTTGTTGCATATTCTTTATAGAAGGGTAACTTTCTGAGCGAGACGTTGTTTAAAATATTCAAGCAGGGTCATTTCTTTGCCTTCGGTTTGTATTTTATATTCTGGTCGGTCGGGATTAACAAAAATATCAATCATTTCTTCGGTATAGATTTTTTTATTGTTCCAATATGTTTCGGCTAGCTCATTTATTTGTTCTGCCGATAATTTTGTAATAAGACTTTGCACAGAAATGGTTATATTTTGTCCTATCTCAGAAACCTGTAGACAATCGGTGATATTTATTTCGCGATGATTTTGTAAAAAATTTAAGATTGCCGATAAAAGAATTTTGTCATCGTGTCTTGCGGCTTCGATAATCGTGTCTTGTGATTCCTTCGTAACACCATTTGGAAAGGTTAGTTCCCCATATGATATATCATCCAGAATATTCCTGATTTTTCTGGGATTTAATTCTTGGTTTTTGCCGCCGTGTTTATGATCAAATAAAGTATTAATTTCAATTTTCCGAAGAGCCATATCTCCCTCGTCTCTTCCATATAACCCAAGCACTTCGGCAAGATTGTTGTTGGCTCCGTCTTTAACAATCCGATAAACAAAACGACTGGTTCGCCCGTTACCATCGGCAAAAGGGTGGGTTTCCACCAATATTGAACCAAGAAGCATGGCAATGTCTTCAAGGGATCTGCTGGCCGCGTTCATGGTTTTGGCTGCTTCCCAGGCTTCGTCAAGGATTTCTTTTTTGTCTTCATGGCGAGGAAAGATATGATTTTCGCCGCCTACAACAACCCCAGCCATAGTTACACCAACGCCATCCATACTCCAATCTTTTTTTCTTCGACCACGTAAGGTTCCATTAATTCCAGTGATTAAACTTTTGTATTGTTCTGCTGATAAGCGGGTGACAAGTTCACGGCGGCCGGTTTCGTTTTTTGGATCAAAAATTTGTTCGGCAGTTTGGTTTTCAAAACCATCGATGTTTTTTATGGCTTTTAAAACTCGTAACAAAACCTCACCTCTAGCGACGCGTTCCGCCGCTTCGTTGTAGACATCATTCATAATATTTTTTATTTTTTATCCCAATAATCATGTTAATCCTTTAATCACGGAAATCATGGTTTAGACAATTAAACCAACACTGCTCCAAAACCCTTCCAGCCTTCTTGTCTCGCCGTAGCCCGCCACGAGTGTAGGCGGATCGTGCCTCTGGCGCCTTTGTTGCCCGCCATCCAATACCTCTGTTGCCTCTGATGCCTTTGTTGCCTCTGATGCCTTTGTTGCCTCTGATGCCCTCAATAATGATAAACCTTCCCCCTCAAAATCGTCATTGCCCGATAAATCTGTTCCAATAAAACCACCCGCGCCAAATCATGTGGCATAGTCATAGGCGAAAGCGAGAGAAGTAGATCGGCTTCTTTTTTAATTTCATTAGACCCGTTGTCATTTAATCATTAGCCGCAGACAACCTAAATTATCCTAAAGGATGAGTTAGATTGTCTGTTGCAAATGGAAGTTCCAAAGACCGGCGCAAAGGAGATTGAATTTGTCATCAGTATAAGGAATACGAT
>JAZDEQ010000011.1:0-7624 GCA_043808565.1 Candidatus Uhrbacteria bacterium
AGGCCGTTTGTCAACCGCATGTCCTCTGTCCGGTCAACAACTTGGCTAAAGTTGAACAAAAAAAGAACCTCCCGTTTTAATGGGAGATTCTCTTCTGGGGTGCCATACCAGAATTGAACTGGTGTAGCCGGGACCACAACCCGGTGCACTAACCCCTGTGCTAATGGCACCATGTTTGTACATGGCTATGGTTACTCTACTAACTGAAGGAACTGCTGACAACCTAATAACCGGATTCCCAGGAAGCCTTTCGCACTTGGAAAGTCTTTAGTTAGGGAGGATCGAACCGTGTAGCCGGGACCACAACCCGGTGCTCTACCATTGAGCTATGACCGCCGTATTTGGAATGTCAAATTATTCAATGACAAATGTCTAATGGTGGAAGAATATTCTTTAAAGATATAAAACCTGTTATTTACTTTTGACATTCTCACCACTAAAACACTGCTAAGAATAACGGTTTTTTAAAAGCCTGTCAACAGCTTATTAGTCTTTAATCTTTACGAAATGCCGGGTTTCCAGTAATCTCTGGGCAGAATATGACCAGAATTTCGTGGATATTTTTATTAACGGTTTTAATCTTCGGCGGCTTTGGCTGTGTCGAAGAGGCTTTAAAGTACCCTAAAGATTATTCCGAATTTGTAATTAAAAACTCCGGACAATTAATTAACCAAAACTCAGAAACAATTAAGTTGATCGGGGTTGTTTCTTTTTTAGAAAACAGCGCTGATAGTTTTCAATTAACTTTAACCGATGGTTCAACTGAAAATATAAAAATCGCTTCTGATGTAACAATTTCTCTAAATAGTCAAACCGCTGGAATTCCGGCTGATTTATCAACTGGCTGGTTGGCAGAAATTTTTGGCACCCGTGATTTAACCAACTTGATTGTCACAGCTCGCACTATTCGTATCATTAATAGTCAATCAATTTTTATTATAGCCCCTGAAGCCAATGCCACTGTAACCTCGCCCTTAATTGTCTCTGGCTTTACTAATCTTCAAACTTCAAATATTTCCTGGCACATTAAAGACAAAGAAAATAATTCTCTCTCAACCGGAACACAAGCTTTCACTCCAATCGCTAATTCTTTTTCGCCTTTTCGTTTAGAAATTTTCTTGCCGGTTCTAGCCAGCAATAGTTTTGCTTTAGAAATATTTTCTCTAAATCCACAAACTAATCTCGAAGAAAGTCTAACTACCTTGCTGCTCAATCTGCTTTCTATCAATCAAAGTGAATTAAATATTTTTTTCATCAACGATCGACTTAACACCTCGCGAACCTGCAATACGGTTTTTCCAATAAAACGTTTAGTTGCCGAAACTTCGGCTACTGGTCGGGCCTCCTTATTGAAAATTCTCAATGGCCCAACCGAAAGCGAAAGCCGCGAAGGTTATCGTTCGGGTTTGCTTTTTAACACCACGATAAATTCTTTTGTCATTAGTGGCGGTGTGGCTACAGTTACTGTTTCAAACGATCTAAAAAAACTCAGTTCTTGTGAAAAACAGTTGGCCGAAGAACAAATTAGGCAAACACTGTTACAGATTCGTTCAATTAAAGATGTGGTAATACGCACCGAGTAAAAATTGGTAAAAATGTAAAAGCGTAAAAACGTAAACTATAAAATTTACGTTTTTACTTTTTCACCACGGTTTGTCACTAATGCCATAACCAATAATCATTCAAAAGTTTTTGTCGTATCTTATAAGTATTTCCGTGGCTCAACAAACCAAGATACGACTGAAGAGACGGGGGTGAAGGATTTTCTTTAATTCGTCGAAACATTCGTTGCTTTGTTATCGCACGAATAATTCGGTGGTTCGAAAACAATGTCCAGCCCAAAAAATCCACGCCCGAACTAATCGTTTTTATAAAAATCTTATCCGGATGAAGATGTAATTTTAATTCACGGCTCAAAAAATCTTCGAGTAATGGCAAAAGACCAAATAATTCTTTCTTTTTGTCCGAAAGAATAACAAAATCATCGGCGTAACGAATAAAATATTTTGCCTTCAACTGGTGTTTAACAAATTGATCAAATCGGTTGAGATAACTATTGGAAAACAGCTGGCTGGTCAAATTTCCAAGTGGTAGACCAACGGCTGTCCCGGGTTCTGTTTCATAACTATCGATTACATTTAATAATAAAAACAAAATCTTTTCGTCCGAAATGTATTCGGCCAAAATATTCTTGAGAATCTCATGATCTATGCTCGCAAAAAATTTTCTAATATCCCCTTTCAGAACCCAACAAGTACGAGTGTGATTTTTGCTAACCTTATTTGCGAACGAACGAAAACGATTAATTGCCTTGTGAGTGCCTTTTTCTTCACGGCAAGAATAAGAATCAGCTATAAATGTTCGATCAAAAAACGGATATAGTAATCGATAAATGGCATGATGAAGAAGTCGATCACGAACATTGGCTTTGTGAATATGCCGTCGCTTTGGATCATGAACAAAAAAACTTTCATAACCGCCGTGTCGGTATTGTCCGCTTGCCAAATCAGCGTGAAGAGATAAAATATTTTCCAAAAGGTCGCGAGAAAACTCTTGAACATCACATCTCTGGCTTTTTCCTATCACAAATTCCTGCCAAGCGGCTAATAAATTTTCCACAGAAATTAATTCTTCAAAAGTATGACTGAAAATAATTTTCATAATCGTTTCCCTTTAAGCCCCCCCCCCAAGAGACCAGAATATTCCCATTGTCTCGCAACTTAACGAAAGTTATAAATTATGGCACAACTTTTTTCCACATCTGCCACGATTAACCAGATATTCTTTGGGAACAAAAATAGATAATGCCTTCACTGATTGTTTAGAGCTCGCTCTGCTTGCTGGCTATACTTCAAAAGAAAACAAAAAAATAGTTGTTGACAAGCTTAGCGTAAAATTCGATTTGTTAAAATTCTTTATCAAATTGCTTTGGGAAATAAAAGCCATTGATAACAACAAAATGACCATGTTGTCTGGTAAACTTTCGGAGATTGGCAAAATGATTGGCGGGTGGCTGAAAGATGTACAAAAAAGAAACTCTCCCGTTTTCGAGAGAGAATGATTCGACTTGCGACGGAGCAGGCGCCCGTTGTCATTCCAGTCGTTGTCAGTCCAGTTCCAGTTCTGAACCCAGCGATCGCCATTCCAATTGACGTAGGCAATGTTCGAGGAGTCGTCGGGAGGCCGCTCACAATTATGCAATACATCTTCCATACCACCGCCTTTTGAATATTCTCAAGGTTGAACTTTAATCGGAGATATTATCTCACCGATGATTGCACCAAGTAGTATCATTTTTGAACACGCAATAATTCTCTAAGCAAAACCGTGGCTTTGTTTATTCTCATTTTTTGTCGCATTCAGATTTCAATCGCCCAAAGCCGTAACCGTGAGCTAAAAAATTTACTTTCCAAAAAATATTTTATCACAAAAATAAAAGCCCCGCACAAATGTACGGAGCCGAGTGCCAAGAGTCCAAGAAACCAAGAGTTGATTCCAAAGACTAAGGCACCAAGGGTCTACTTGCGACGGAGCAGGCGCCCGCCGCCACCCCAGCCGCCGCCAGCCCAGCACCAGTACTGAACCCAGCGACCGCCACCCCAACCGACGCAGGCAATGACCGAGGAGCCGCCGGGAGGCCGCCATTCTGGGAAGACAAAGACGACCTTGCCCTGGCATTCGACTGGAATATCTTTCTGGTTATCCAGGAGATATCGACCAGCCTCTTCGCTACCATCGGCCCTCATCTCCTTGGCTCTGGCAACCATGGTAGTGCCGTCGATTACCTTCTCTCCCCCACGAAGGTAGGAGAAAGATTCATAGGCACGGTCGCCGATCAGCATGGTGACAAAACCGACGAGGGTCTCGACAAACCTCTTGACTTTACCTGTGTTTTCCGAGCTGATCAAGGCCAAAAAGCCCGCTTCGCCGACCTGTTCCGCCAGATGGGCGATCTGCCTAAACAAACTTCCGATTTCCATCGTCATTCTCCCGACCCTTTTATTCAAAGGGTTTACTCCTTGCCAAGTGACAAAGAGGAAAGCCAAATTTTTCACGGCCTTCTTTCAAATCTTCACAATAAAATCTGAAAGAAAACCGCGATTTTTACAACTAAGATTAGCACGAAAATATATTTCTGTCAATCTTAACCAAAACCAAGTAAACTACAACCATCCTCCTTCGCTCGTGACGAGCTTTGGCGGACAAGCTATGACCGACAAACAACCGCTTTTTCTACTTCTTGACGGCAATGCTCTACTTCATCGAGCTTGGCACGCCATACCACCACTGACCACTCATGATGGTCGGGTAGTTAATGCGGCCTATGGTTTTTCCATGATCATGGAAAAACTTTTGGCTCAACTTCAGCCCGAATACGCGGCCGTGGCTTGGGATTTACCGGGCAAAACTTTTCGTCACGAAACTTTTAAAGCCTACAAAGCCCAACGAGAAAAAAAAGAGCCTGAACTCTATGCCCAAATTCCCATCATTCAAAATATTTTGGAAAAATATGGCATTAAAAATCTTTCGCTTGAAGGTTACGAAGCCGATGATATTATTGGCACCTTAAGCGAAAGAGCTGAGCATCACAGTGTCAAAACTCTTATCACTACCGGCGACATGGACAGTTTTCAATTAGTCAGTGACTTAACTCATGTTTTAACTTTTCAAAAAGGTATTTCTGAAACTAAAACTTATGATCCAGCGGCCGTTCGTGAACGTTTTAATCTGGAACCCAAACAATTGATTGATTACAAAGCACTGCGAGGTGACCCATCAGATAATATTCCCGGTGTCAAAGGGATTGGCGAAAAAGGCGCCACCGAACTGATCCAAAAATTCCAAAATATTAAAGGCCTTTTTAAGGCCCTAAAAGCCGGCGAGGTGCCGGAAAAACTCGCCAAAAAACTCGAGGGGCAAGAAGAAACCGCCGAGATCGCTCTTAAATTGGTTACGATTGTCCGAGATGTGCCGTTAGAAAAATACGATTTTACTGATTTAAAAAGAAAAAATCCTGACACCGAAGCTTTGAAAAATATTTTTCATGATTTGGAATTTAAAAGTCTTTTACGAAAATACGAAAATGGATCAGACGCTGATTTCGATAAAACAAAAAACGAAAGCAAAAAAAGATCATCTAACAGCGCTTGCATCGTTACTAACAACGAACAAGAAGTTCGAGAACAATTACAAAAACTGGCGTCAGAAAAAACCTTGGCCATAATTTTACAAACTGGTCCAAAAACTTTATTTGAAGAAGCTGGTTTAACTTATGCCGCTGTGTCGAACGGAACAAACTGCGTGATTGTTCCTCTACCCAAAGCGGCTGAATTAGAAGATATTTTTCATGCTCTCAAACAAGCCGAAACCGTCGTGATTCACGATCTTAAAAAATTTTTTCATCTTTTAGAAAAAACTGGGGCTGAAACAGCGGTTTGGCAAAAATTATCTTGGTTTGATTTAATGATTGGCGGCTATCTTCTAACCTCGGGTGAACGCGATCACGACCTGTCACAAATTGCCGAACATTATGGCAAAATTATTTTGCCACCATTACCAAATGGCGCGACCGGTAAAAACGAACGTGAAGATATTGCTAAAATTGTTTCAGCTTTGCCAAAGGTTTATGAAGCTGTAAAAAAAGAACTTGAAGCTGATAATCTTTTAAAACTTTTTAAAGAAATTGAAATGCCACTGATTCCGGTTTTGTTTCAGATGGAAAAAGACGGCATTGAACTAGATTCGACTTTTCTAAAAACCCTAGCTAAAGAATTTGAAAAAGAATTAAACTCTCTGACCAAAAAAATCCACCATTTGGCTGGTCAAGAATTTAATATTCAATCGCCAATTCAAATGGCCGAAGTTTTGTTTGAAAAAATGAAATTGCCGACCAAGGGCTTGAAAAAAACCAAAACCGGCTTTTCCACGGCCGCCCCAGAACTAGAAAAAATCTACGAAGAACACGAAATTGTTCCGCTGATTATGGAATTTCGTGAACTAGCAAAACTACAAAACACTTATGTCGAAGCTCTGCCTCAGTTAGCAACTAAAGATAATCGAATTCACAGCACCTTTAATCAAACTATCGCTGCCACCGGCCGCTTATCATCATCAGACCCAAACCTGCAAAACATTCCTACCAAAACTGAACTTGGTCGAAAAATCCGCCAAGCTTTTGTGGCGCCAAAAAATAAAATTCTGCTTTCCGCCGACTACTCACAAATCGAACTCCGTCTTATGGCCATTGTGGCCAAAGACGAATCCTGGATTAAAGCTTTTAAAAAAGGTGAGGACATTCATACTCACACTGCTTCCGAAGTTTGGGGTGTGCCAGATTGCGAAGTTACCAAAGAGCAAAGAAGTGCGGCCAAAGCTATCAACTTTGGCATTCTTTACGGCATGGGTCCGCGCTCACTGGCTCGTTCGACTGGGCTAACCATGGACGAAGCCAAAAAATTTATTGAACGTTATTTTGAACTCCATCCGGCAATTAAAAAATATCTTGATGAGACTAAAAAACAAGCTCATGAAATCGGTTATGTGGAAACTGTTTTTGGTCGTCGTCGACATTTGCCCGACATTGATTCTGGTGTCCAAATGTTAGTTGCTACAGCCGAACGCATGGCTACCAACATGCCCATTCAAGGCGCCGAAGCTGACATCGTTAAAATGGCCATGATTCAAATCAGCGGTTGGCTGCAAACTATTACTAAGGCTGAGAAGAAAAAAAATCTTGAGCCAAAAATAAAAATGCTTTTACAGGTTCATGATGAATTGGTTTTCGAGGTTGATAAAAATTTTGTAAAAGAAGCCGCCGCGGCCATTAAAAAATTAATGGAAACCGTGGTCTCGTTTGAAATTCCGCTGAAAGTAGATATTGAAACCGGGAAAAATTGGGGAGAGATGGAGAAAATTGTGGGGCTTTAAGGGGCGTTCAGGCATTAGGGGCGTTGTGGGCGTTAAAAGCAGAAAAGTTAGAAAGGCCAACCGAAGGCAATAAAGGCACGAAAGGGAGTAAGAGATGTTTTAAAAAAAATCCAAATCATGTAAATCCTAAAATCAGGGAAATCAAGGTCAAAAAGATGAAACCCCGGTCGCGCGCTCCGCGACCGGGGTTTTTATAGACGGTGTTGGCCAGAATCAGATCGAAGTCTGCCGACAGCGAGACTTCGGATTCATTTCATGAAGCGGCCGAACAGACGGAACGTTTCGGCTCTGGCGTCAGCCGCTCGGGCTTCGGCCTCGGCCCGACGCTTCAGTCCAGCAACCCCTCCGCTACTCTTCGCGAAGCTCCGAATGATGGCCGTGATCTCTCGCCGAGTCCCCTCCACAATCTTGTACAAGACGCCTTCTCCGTTCTTGGTCGCCCAGATGAAGATTCGCGGCTGGCGAAGACCGGAATCCCAGTCGAAATACAGGTAGTGAGTCCAACCTTCTTGAGGGGAGAAACCCAGCGGCCGAAGAACTTCGGCTTGAACGAAAGATTAGACCCGTTGTCATTTAATCATTAGCCGCAGACAACCTAAATTATCCTAAAGGATGAGTTAGATTGTCTGTTGCAAATGGAAGTTCCAAAGACCGGCGCAAAGGAGATTGAATTTGTCATCAGTATAAGGAATACGAT
>JAZDEQ010000012.1:0-23161 GCA_043808565.1 Candidatus Uhrbacteria bacterium
AATTTTTTTTGGCATAGTGAGGACGAAAATGAAGTATAATTAAGAATACGTTCACGGTATCCCAATAGTATACGTCATTTTCGTCTCCATTAAGAGACAATAACTGGTTGGGGATCAACTGAATCGCCTACCAGTGCCTAAAAATGAAAAGATAATTTTATTGTTAATGGATAACGCCGGTTGGCATAACAGTAATGAATTGAAAATTCCTAAAAATATTAGAATATTTCCACTTCCGCCATATTCTCCGGAACTACAACCTGTTGAATGCGGTTGGCCATTACTCAAAGAGTCCGTTGCCAATAGATATTTTGATGATTTGGATAAGCTTGAAAACGTTGTTTTTAAAAGGTGTGAATGGATACTTAAAAACCCTGAAATTCTAAAAGGAGCCGTGGGATTTAATTGGATACAAGAAATTGAAAGTAGAATAGATTAAGTTAATTTGGTATTAGATGAAATCATCAAAGGAGATGCAGTAAGCTTTTCGTTGTGGGTGAATGTCCTTTCTGAACCAAAAGCCCTTTTAAGAATTGCCGAACGTGGGTTTGGAAAAACAAATGATGTTGTTAGAGCACTGTCTGCGGCTGTGGCTAGTCTTGTTCCAGCAGATATTAGAGATGCCGCCCAAGCAGTTCTTGATGAAATGAATACTCGAAACAAGACTGCCAAAAAGTAATTTGTCAGGTCGGTCTTCGTTTTTAAGGCCCTTGCTTTTTCTTTTTTTTTTAGAGTATTTTGGTTAAGAACTATGAAACTTTTTTGTAATAAGGAACACGTTAATGATACTTTTTGGCACCGCAAATTTGGCGTGGCCGCCGGAAGTATCATTGTTTTAGTTTTGGAGTTTGTCCAAATTATTGTTATTGCCGCGGCCATTATTATTCCGGTGCGGTATTTTTTGGTTCAACCGTTCTATGTTAAGGGTGCTTCTATGGAACCTAATTTTTACGATCGCGAGTATTTGATTATTAATGAAATCGGTTATCGTTTTGCCGAACCGGTTCGCGGCGAAATTGTGGTTTTCCATTATCCTAAAGATCATTCAGAATTTTTTATCAAAAGAATTATTGGTTTACCCGGCGAGACTGTGGAAATCGATGGTGGCCGAATTGTGATTTATAATGAGGAGCATCCTAATGGTTTGGCACTTGACGAAACTTCATATTTGCCCGAAGGTACTGTGACGGTTAAAGGACGTTATAGCAAAATGACTTTGGGCACTGACGAATATTTTGTTTTAGGCGATCATCGTGACGCTAGTTCTGATTCTCGGTCTTGGGGCGTGGTTAAAAAAGATGAAATTGTTGGTCAGGTTTGGTTGCGCGGTTTACCACTTTCTAAAATAGGTTCTTTTTCAACACCAAGTTATAATTTATAAAAATATTTATGCCTTTTAAAAAAATAATTCCGGCCAAAAAAAATAATAAACCAACCAAAATCGAAGACGACCTTGAAGAACCAGAAAAATTAAAAAACAAAGTTTCCGCTCCAGTAGTTCCGGTTCAAGCGGTTAAGGGCAAAAAAGTTCCGGAGTTATTGCGCGGCTTTCGTGATATTCTGCCTGACGAACAATCGTATTGGGATGTACTGCGTGAAGCAATTAAAAATATTGCTGATGCTTACAGTTTTGAACGGATTGATTTTCCGATTTTGGAAAAAGAAGAATTATTTATTCGCACCATTGGTAAGCAAACAGATATTGTTGAAAAAGAAATTTATTGTTTTGAAGATAAGGGCGGCGATAAAGTAATTCTTCGTCCAGAAATGACGGCTTCGGCGGCCCGGGCTTATATTAATCATGGTATGCTTAATCAGCCACAGCCAGTTAAGCTTTGGTATGTGGGGCCAACTTTTCGTTATGATCGACCTCAGGCTGGTCGATATCGTCAGTTTAATCAAGTTGGTTTTGAGGTTTTCGGCAGTAGTGAAGCAGTTATTGATGCACAAATTATTGTTTTAACTTATTCGTTACTCAAGTCGCTAGGTTTGGAAACCAACATGCGAGTCAATTCTATTGGCACAGTCGAAACTCGCCAGACTTATAAAACTGAATTAGCCGCTTATTATCGCACTAAAAAGAATCAGATTTGCGAAGATTGCAAACGACGTTTGTTAAAAAATCCTTTGCGTCTTTTAGATTGTAAAGTTGAGGGTTGCCAGGCGGTTAAAGCCGAGGCCCCGCAGATTCTTAATTGGTTAGACGAAGAATCAAAAAATCATTTCATGCACGTTCTTGAATACCTAGACGAAGCTGGTGTGCCATATACTCTTGATGCTCATTTGGTTCGTGGCTTAGATTATTACAATCGTACAGTTTTTGAAGTTTGGGCCGCTGGTGATGAAGGCGAGCGTTCACAAAATGCTTTGGGTGGCGGCGGTCGTTATGATGGTTTGGTTGAGCTTTTGGGGGGTAGAGAAGGAACACCTGGTTGTGGTGTAGCTTTGGGCATGGAACGGATTGTTTTGGCTATGAAAGAATTAGGTCTTCAGCCACCAATGCCAAAAGTTGAGGTATTTTTTGCTCAGCTGGGTGATTCAGCTCGCCGAGCCGGTTTACGACTTTTTGAGGAGCTTCGTCAGTCTGGTCTTTCAGTCCGCGAGGCGTTTGGCAAAGGTTCACTTAAGGGCCAATTAGAACTAGCTAATAAGCTTCAGGTGCCTTTTACTTTGATTCTTGGGCAAAAGGAAGTTCTTGATGGCACGGTTATTATTCGTGATATGGAATCTGGCGCCCAGGAAATTATTGATGCCACTAAAATTGTCTCCATTATTCGTAAAAAGTTGGAAACTTTAAAAGTCTTGACAAACCACGAGTAATTAGGCAAGATACGTCTATAAAATTTAATTTTTTTAGAAAGGAAGGTGATTTACTGTGGTAGAAGTTAAACGCCGAAAAAGTGAAAGTTTCGATGCCTTGCTCCGTCGTTTTACTAAACGGGTGCAACTTTCAGGCCGGCTATTGGAAGCCAAAAAACATCGTTTCCATTCACGTAACAAAAATAAGAACTCATTAAAAAAGAGCGCTCTGCGCCGTTTAGAAATTTCGGTTCATCGCGAATATTTATTGAAAACTGGTCAATTAACTGAAGAAGAGCAAAAAAAAGCTAAACGTTTTCATTAAAGTAAGCAAAACGGCGACAAAATTCGCCGTTTTTGTTATTATAATTATTGTATGAATATTTTAGAAACCATCAATCAAGATTTTGTTTTAGCCATGAAGGAAAAACGTGAGGCCGAGCTTTCCACCTTGCGTTTACTTCGCGCGGCTTTAAAAAACAAACAAATCGAATTAATGCACGAACTTAAAGAAGAAGATATTTTGGCCATGATTCGAACCCAAATTAAACAGCTTAAAGATGCGCTGTTATCATTTGAAACAGCTAATCGTTCGGATCTAGTTGAAAAAACCAAAAATGAATTATTGGTTTTAGAAAAATATTTACCCGCAGAAATATCTGACGAAGAGTTAAATAAAATTGTTCAAGAAATTTTGACGACCAATGGCGTGGTGGCCAAAACCGAAGCCGGAAAAGCTATGGGCGCAGTTATGAAGACCGTGGCTGGTCGAGCCAACGGTGCTCGAGTTAAAGAAACCGTGGAACGTCTTTTAAAATAAAAATATGATTAGAGTTGGCAAAAAAAAAATTACCTTTTTTTTCTCAGCCATAGTTTTTGTTTTGTCAGCGCCAGTAGCTTTGGCCGCGACTTCTAATAGCGCCAACAAGACCGTTTCTTCAACAGCCGCCAAAAGCAGTAGTTCGGATTTTTTAAACATCGGTAAATGGTTAGATGATTTTAATTCAACGCCTTTTTTGGCGCCGGAAAATCTTTTGCGGCTAGTGCGAGTTTTGGCTTTGGTTTTTGCTATTTTATTTATCAATATTCTTTTAGTCGGTTCCTTTCGGTCAATGATAAACGGCCTAGATGATTCAGTTGCCAAAAGCCGAAGGGAGATAGTCATTGGTTTGTCCGGAACTTTGGTGGTCTTTTTTATTTATTTTTGGGCTTCGGCCATGTTAGTTAAACTTCAAACAGTTACCTGATCACGCAATTTATATTATCCACACCTGCTTTTTTAAAAAATAAAGCAGGTTTTATTTTTTTGTGCTAAAATAAGGTGGGTTTTAAAAGAATTTTTTTTGTGAAAAGTAGTTGGAAAAAAACGACGTTTTTGTCCGTAACCATAGGTGGAGGATTGGCCGCGATTTTGTTGTTGGTTTTGATTCCATATTTTCCAGCCCTGGCTGAAACCCAAAGCGGCAGTGCAATTTTGAATACCGCCGCCGCGGCTTCGGGTTTATCTACAAGTTCAGTGCCAATCATTGTTGCGCGAATTATTAGAGTTTTATTGGGTGTCTTGGGGATTATTTTAGTCTGTTGGATTATTTATTGTGGCTGGCTTTATTTAACGTCGCACGGTGAGGTGGAAAAAATTAAAAAAGCCGGAAAAATTTTTAGTAGTTCAGCTATTGGTTTGCTTTTAGTGTTCGGTTCTTTTTCGCTCACTACTTTTATATTAAATAAACTGCTCGAAATGGCGGGAATTGGTAATACTGTTTCGACTTCTTCGGTAAATTATTCTGAGCCGCTTTCTGGTTCGCTTGGCTCAGGCATTATTGAAAGCCATTATCCAGCTCGCAACGCCATTGATATTCCGCGTAATACTCGGGTCATGATTACTTTTAAAGATGAAATTGAAATGGAATCAATGATTAAAGATTATGCCGATACGGTTGAAGCCGGGAGCGCAGTTTTTAATCTGAATACGGATAATATTTTAATTTATAAAACCGGCGATGTTAGTGAAACAGCAAACTCAGCCAGCGTCGCTTTAACGAGTGCTGAAGTTGCAGTTTCTTTTAATGGTCTTGATTACAATGCTGACAGTACAGTTGATGCAGCTAGTTATACCAGACTTGAAACCGAGGGCACAACGATATTTGTTTTTGATCCACCATTGCTTGGCAATACAGATGAAGATACAAACTATACAATATTTTTAAGCCCAAATATTTTAAAAGCTGATGGTAGCTCGGCCTTTGATGGAATTTACAACGAAGGTTACGAGTGGTCGTTTACAGTTTCCACAGAAATTGATTTAACTCCACCTCACGTAACTTCGGTTAGTCCAGTAGCTAATAACAATGTATTAAATCCACGTAATTCAGTTATTCAAATTAATTTTAATGAGGCCATGGATCCAGTGGCTGGAACTGGCACTTATCATCTTGATGATCCAGATGACGATAACGATATATCTGAAAGTTTTACTAACATCATGGCCAAGTATACAACCTCCCAAGTTGTTACAGAAACAATGATTGAAGGTTCATACGAAATTTCTAATTCTTACCGAACAATTGAATTTGTTAGTGAAGAGCCTTGCGGTCGTGATCCATGTGGAAACACTATTTATTGTTTACCAGCCAGTGCCAATGTTAATGTTACAGGTAAAGCCGCGCCTTTAAGCAGTGAGCCGCCTCAGGCGGCTACAACCGGCGGCCTATTTCAAGGTTTGGTTGATGCGGCCGGAAATTCTTTAGATGGTAGCGGGCCTCAAGGGGTTTATGATGGTGTGGCCGCTGGTCCAGAGGGCAGTACAGCACTTAATTTGCCATCCGACAATTATTCTTGGCGTTTTTTAACTTCGGCTGTCAGCAATACTGATCCACCACAAATTATTTCTTTATCACCCAATCCAAACGATCGTGAAGACTTTGCTGTCAATCAGGATATTACTATTACTTTTAATACCACCATGTGGTCTTCAACTTTGAATTCTGACAACATAAGATTAGTACCCAATCACACTCAAGAACTTTGGTACTTTGTTCAAAACGAAGAATTGCCACCAGCCACAAGTCCAACTACTATGGCTACTGTTGGTCATGGTGCTTTGTGGCAGACCGATGTTGATGCGGCTGGTAATCAAATTTTTTACTATTATTATCCAGTAATTACCCAAGGCATAAGGGGTCTGAATCAAATTTGTTTAAATCCAGCCACCGGGCCAGCTATAACAAATTATACACCAGCCACCTGTGTTTCCTCGGGCAATAATAATTGTTGTGATGGCCGAGGTAGTTCTACGGCCTGTCGCACCATGGGAGCTACTGGTGAGACGGCTAAAGACCCGTTTACTTTGGGACAATAATTTTCATGTTTACTCGTCAATCATTTTTTCGATTATTCATTTTAGTTGGACTAGTTAGTCTTGGCTGGTTTATTTTTTCGTCTGCGACCCTGGCCGCACCAGTTGAAGCTAATCAAATGTTTGGTAACACTGATTCTGATTTTGTTGCGGCCTCTGGTTTACCCACCACCAATTTTGTTGTAATGATCGCCCAAATTATTAGAGTTATTTTAGGATTTTTGGGTCTGGTTGTGGTAATTTTTGTTATTTACGGCGGTTTTCTTTGGGTGACAGCCAGCGGAGAAATTGAAAAAATAAAAAAAGCCCAGAAAGTTATTAGAAACGCCATTGTTGGCGCAATTATTATTCTTTCATCTTTTGCCATTGCTCAATTTGTTCTTTCTCGAGCTACCGAAGCGATTAATGGCAGTACCAGTTCAACCAGTACACCGCCCATTGATGATCTTCCCCCTGATAGCGTTTCAACTTTTTTGGTTTCGGTTAATGATGACTGTTCACAAAACGGAATTCGTAATCTATCTTTACAATTTACTTTTACTAGATTTGTCACCAACTCCGAGGTTACGGCCGATGGAGCTATTTCGATTTACACACTTGATAGTAATAACATTCGACATCAAGTTGAAGGATCTTTTATTCCAAACCGAGCCAGACCAACCGTGTCAAATGACAGTTCTACACGTTTTACTTTTGTTCCAACTGCTAGCTGCGATGTAGGTGGCACTTCGGTTCATTGTTTTGGAGCCGGTAGATATTATTACAGCGTGGGTTCTTCTACCTTCGAAAGTGCTGACGGACGAGAGCTTTCATGTATTTACGATGAATATCCTTGCAGTGGTCATTTTGATATTGGTAGCAATTTTGATTTAGCCCCACCAACAGTTTTTCAATTCACCACGCCTCGGGCTAATGGTCGGGTTTATCAAGACGTTGACGAACTTTTGCAGGTGTTAACCACTGATGATTCTGGCGTCGCAGGTGTTGATTTTTTTGTTGAAGGTGACCTTTTAAGTTCGGTTAGCTTACCGGCCAGTAGTGCCAGGACTCTTTCGTCGATTAATTATTTTGCCACTTATTGGGATGCTTCTTCTGGCTATGTTACCAATCAAAATTATACTTTGTCGGCCGAAGGTTATGATTGCGCTGATAATGGTTTTGATACTAGTATTGAAGTTGTTTTGCGAGCCGACAGTTGTCATAACGAAGTTCAAGATAATGACGAAACAGGAACTTGTGGTGTTGGCGAGACTTGCGATTGTGGTGGGGATTCTTCAAGGGCTGATTATTGTGGCGAGTGTACTGGTAGCGAGTGTAATGATGGTTCTGAATGCGCTTCTAGTGTTTGTGAAGAGGGTAGTTGTGTTGAGGTTTTACAAATCAATCAAATTTCACCAACCGATGGTGCTCCAGGTAACCTAATTACTATTACTGGTTTTGGTTTTGGCGATGATGGCACGGTAACTTTTTTAGGTAACCCAAATGATTCAAGTGATGATCAGATTTATTCCTCTTACAGTTGTTTGGACACTGACACTTGGACTGATACGCAAATTATTATCCGGATTGGTAGCGAAGCTGTAACTGGCCCCATCCAAGTTCAAACCACTAATCTTTCAAACAACGAGATTCTTTCTGATCGTACCGATGACGATAACGGACCAATTATCGGTCATTATTTTGAGTCCTGGAATACTCAAGGAAATTTTTTAATTAATGATGTTGTTCGACCCGGGCTTTGTGCTATTGATCCGCCGAGTGGTAATGGCGGCAATAACCAAACAGTCACACTTTTTGGTAATAATTTTGGTGATTCAGCTAGTAATTCAGCTTTATATTTGGACTCTCATACAGCTACGAGTTATTCGGGCTGGACTTCAACCAGTTTTTCAGCCTCGTTACCTTTGTTAAGTAATGATATTTATAGTGTTCAACTATTTACGGGCGTGGCAGACAATCGTCAGGGTTCAAATCAGCTTTCATATACTGTTTCTTCTTCTGATAGCGAGCTACCAGTTATCACACAAGTCGATAGCGGAGTTAAAACCTGCTCAAACGATAATTCAAAAATTTGTGTTAACTATACTGATTGTTGTGTCGAAGAAGTTGATTGCGAAGAAATGGCAGTAACTTGTGATGAAGATTCGTCAGCTGGTCCGCCGGGCCAATATGTAACTATTTATGGTTCGGGCTTTGGATCACAAGCCGGTTTGGTAAAATTTGAAAACGCCGGAACTGGTCTTGGCGGCCAAGTAGCTTATGGCGACACAGAATTTCCCGAGGCTTGTGCTGATAGTTTTTGGCAAAACGACAGGATTATTATAAAGGTACCTAGCGCTTATGGACTTAATGTAAATAATCAAAGTGAAACCATTGAAAAAATTACCCACAATTTATCTGTTCAAAGGAATTCCGACGGTGCCATTTCTGAGGCCGTGGCTTTTGAGGTAATTGATGGTCAAGCCGCGCCAGGCATTTGCGCCATTAATCCAGCTTCTGGACCGGTTCAATCAACTGTAACTATTGACGGCGATGGTATGGGTGCAGATGGTGATGTAATTTTTTATGAAAATAAAGCCACTGGACCAACCTGGCTTAGCCGAACTAACACAATAATTGAAGATGCTATTATTCCTCAAGGAGCGACAACTGGGCCAGTTTACGTTACCAACGATAGTGATTTTCAATCCAATTCTATTAATTTTACGGTTGGTGATTGCACAACAGGCGATGTAATTTGTTCTGCCAATGCCGAATGTTGTGATAACGGAACTTGTTCAACGCGTGGTTGCGGTACTAATACCAGTCAGGCCATGTATGCTTTTTGGTTTTCCACAGGGGATATTCCAGAGGTACCAGAAATAAAGATTGATTGTAGCGAAACAACAGTTTCGCCCACCCCGTGGGATGGCTGGGAAGGGGGCGATGATGTTTGTTTAAGTGCCGAGATTCACGTCGAATTCACCGAAGATATTAATCTCGCGACAATTAATACTAACACGGTTTCTGTTATTGATTGCGCTGATGCCAATTGTTCTGCCTCTACCAGTACACCAGTCGTTATGGATTCTGGTTCGACTTATTTAACCGTTGGTAGTCAGGATTTTCACTGGGCACCGCCTAGTGGTGGTTGGGGAGCAGGGAAACACTATCGAGTTACGGTTCGCGGCGGAACAACCGGAGTTCGTGGAAGCGGTACTGATGGTTTAACTTTGGCTCGAGATTTTTCGTGGGATTTTGAAACTTCAGCGACCGGTGATCTTTGTCGAGCTGGCGGAGTTTTGGTTACTCCCGAAAGTGTCACAGCCACTCAGGTTGGCGTTTTGGGCGCCGAGAGATTCACAGCCGCACCAATTTCTGACAGGTATCAGTGCGAAGTTTTAAGTTGCAGCAATTATCTTTGGAATTTTTCGTCCAGTGATTCTAGTTATGCCTATATTTTATCTAATTCCACTCCGGGTTGTTATGGAGACGCCGTGCCGTTAAAAGAAACTGATACCAGCCCAATAGTTATTCGAGCTGATTTAAGCGGTTCTAATTTTTACGACAACGGTTACTTGTCAATTCTTTTTGAACGTCCGCAAATTGTTGACTATTGGCCAGATTGTGAAGAAGCTTGTTTAAATGCTCAAGTTGGCGCGGAATTTAATATTTCCATGGCGACCGACTTTAATTCTTTTGATAGTGGGCAGGAAAAATTTGTTCGAGTTTATAAATGTTTAGGTCAAGATCCCTCCTGTACCACCGATGAAATGTCGCCGGTTGGTGGCTTAGGTTTTATCGCCAGCTTCGATGCTTTAACCAACAGACTGAGCCTTACTCCCAGTGTTTCGACTTTTACTTTTGACCCTTCGTCTTTTTATCGAGTAATAATTTCTGGCGAAGCCCAAGCAACCAGTGGTGCTTTTTTATCAGCCACTGAAAGTGATTTGGATTGGCGTAGTGATTTATCGTGGGTTTTTAAAACCGGAACAACAGATTGCGCGGTTGATCGAATAGTTGTTGAACCAGCCGAAGTAACTCTCCACGTGGTTGGTGAAAGCCAGCGTTTTACCGGCACGCCTTATAGCGCGGCTGATGCCTGTTCTGATCAAGGTCAAGCTTTGGCTGCCGCATCTTATGATTGGTCAAATTGGACAGCTACTGATTCAACCACCAATGATTTAACTGCCCGAGTCGCAGAAATTTTTCCTGGTGATGCTGGACCAACCTTAAGACTTTCTCAAACTTTAGAAAGCGGTTGTTCTAGCCAGTGCTTGCATCAAGGAACAATCGCACCGGTGGCTGTTTGCGGTAATGGCAGAGTTGAGCCCGGTGAAGATTGTGACAGTGAGGAAGGCTGTTCAGAGAATTGTTTGACTTTGGACTCTGATCCAATATCAAGCGGCGGGTTTTGTGGCAATGGTCATCAAGACGGTTGGGAAGAATGTGATGACGGAGACAGTAACGACAATAACGGTTGTTCGAACGAATGTTTGAATAATGGTTCGGAGTCTTTGGATTATGATTGCGACGGTGGTTACGTGGAACAAAGTATTTATTTTGGTGGCGAAGATTGTGATGGCGGGGAAGGCTGTTCGGATAATTGTTTAAATTTAGGTTCATTGCCAGCGAGCGGTTATCAAGGTGTTTGTGGCAATGGCGTGGTTGAAGCTGGAGAAGATTGTGATTATGGAGATTTAATTGATAATGATGGCTGTTCTTCAACTTGTTTGAACGAAGGCAGTGTCTTGACTTGCGGCAACAATCGTCTTTTTGGTCCGAGTTTAGTTCGGTCGTGTTCTTCTAATATGGAGTGTTTTATTTCTGGCATAGGGATGTTTTGTAATGATTTGGGTCAGTGTGTTGATCGAGGTGAAGATTGCGATGACGGTAATCGTTTAAGCGGCGATGGTTGCTCTTCGATTTGTTTGAGCGAAGGTTCCAGCGAAAATTATTCATCAATTTCTTTTTGCGGTAATCAAATTTTAGAAATCGGCGAAGAGTGCGAAGCTGTTTCAGATTCAACTACTCTTCGAGTGCCTAATTTTGCTCTGGCTTTTATTCCGTCCAGTGCACCAAGAGAAATTATAGCGGCGGCTCAAAACGGCGGAGCTAATTTGGTAACCTCAAATATTTCTGTTACCGAATCGATTGGCGGAGCCAATAGTCATGTAGGTCGGGCCACTTTGAATCTGGAATGCGCTTGTTTAAATGATAGTGAGTGCGGCAACACATCAACCTTGGGTTGTGGTAATAGCCAATGCTGTTATTATCGACCGTTGTTTAGCGATCTCTCTAATCCTGGCGAAGAGCAGGGAGTTTGTCGCAATACTGCGGTTTGGGCTCAGTTTAATCAAGTCATGGATATTGGCGCCATCGAAAGAGATCAAACCATTACTCTTAATTTAGTTAGTTGGCCAAACGGTTCAGTTATTCCGTCAAATTATATTTTGCGTACAGAAACGGTTTCCGATCCCCTTACTTATGAATCTGGCCAAGGGAATCTTTTGGCTAGGCTTTGGAATTGGCTGTTAGATAAAGTTTCTGGATTTTTTAATCAGGCTTCGGCAGCTACAGTTAATTATTATCAAGTTCCAGTCACCTACTCTTTAGTTGGCACAAAAGTTTACTTAAGTTATTCCACAGTCTTGGTGGCTGGAGGAACTTATGAATTGCGGATTATTGGTGAATCTAGTGGCAATCCTAATGATGGAGTGGTTGAAGGCGCGGCTAATACCAATGGGGTCGGTTTGCTGACTAGTCGAACTATTACTTTTTCTGTAGGTTCAGAAATTTGTTCAATTGATTTGGTTGAAGTAAGTGATGAAGGTAGTACTGCAGTGTTGTCCAATCCATTGGCCGATCCTAGCCCAGGTGTCTTTTCAAGAACAAACGAAGCCCATACTTTATCTGCGGCCGCTTACTCGCTACGTGGAGCAGCTCAAGTGGAGATTTCGCCTATTGCCGGCGAATACAGCTGGACGTGGTCTTGGCTTTCACAAATCGCCGACAACTCAACTGATCCGGCCAATATTATTACAGTTACGCCCGTGGTTCAAGATGGAATAACTACTGACGTGGCTACAGCTTCGGCCGTTGGTCAAGATGGACGAGAACGAGTTACGGCGGTTGTTACAATCGCCGATAATTCTAGCGGTTCGGCGGCTCCACCAAGAACGGTTTCCGGATCAAATGAATTAACGGCCATACTTTGCGAACATCCATGGCCAGCTTTGTCGGCTTTCCCGTTCGCGGATACTTCGGGTTCAACCGCGGCCACTACTTATAGTTTAACTTCGCCTTTTACTAATTTTTCTTTCTTCTACTGTCGAGATCAAGAAAATTCAGTTGATTTATTGCCAGACTTAACACTAACCAAAATTTCGCCAAGTGGTGAAATAATTAAAGATTTGCTCTTTTTGGTGACCGGAAAAAGCGATGCTATTGGCGTACGAATTTTACCCAATGAAGATTATTTATCGCCGGCCGATTGGTATTCTACTCACGGTTTTACTGGCTCACCAACTTCAACCACGCTTGATAGTTATCAGGCCGTAAAAGACGGCAATACTTATTATGTGGCCGCGGCTAATCAAGATGGAGCAACTCTGTTTTCAAACATTTATGTTATCTCGTATAACGAAGGATCTAGCGATGAGACCGAAGAAATTATCAGTCAAATTTTAGACAACTGGTCTTTTAATTCTAACGATTCAGTGGTTTCGGATTCAAATGTTTGTCGAAGCGCTGACGGTAGCCTGCAAACAGTTGATAATAATTTTGTCTCTTGTACCCAAGATCAAGATTGTGCCAGTGGCGTCTGTGACGCCGATAAAGCCAAAATTACCCGGGATTTACGACGTTTAACTGATGTAAAAGATATCGTTTCAATTATTGATAATTATGGTGAAAGCAATAAACATTGCGAAGTAACTAAGAATCAAACCTGTAATTCTGATAGTGATTGTCCAGGTTCTGAGACTTGTTTGCCGGAAATTCCAGCCATTCAAAGCGGAACTTTTCTTAGTGCTTTTAGTGCCAGTACTTGGCCGTCTTGGAGTGCTGTTTTGGCCAATGATTTAGGCTTGGCTTTACCGACCGATCCTTTAAATCAATTTGTTGGCTGTCCTGATGGTTACGATGAAAATGAAGAAAATTATTGTTGGAATTCTGTAACTGGAACTTTTGTTTGCAATGAGGGTTCGCACGCTTATCTTTTCCGCAGTGTTGGTGGTGAAAGCTACGAATTAGCGACCCAATTAGAATATGCCGAGGCCGATTGGAATGATCCGATTGATAATGATGCGACCGATAACGCTACTATTTTTGTTGAGTATGCTCACTCAACTAACAATTATGGTTTTTATGCCAACGGTCAAATGTGTAACGGTGGGGTTATTGGCACATCAACTCGTTGCGGTGACGGCGTTCGTGGTTTAACCGAGGATTGCGAAATTGGTGATATTAATACCTTGTGTGATATTGATGGTGATGGTGATGACGAAAGCTGTGTTTGTAATGCTAACGACGGAGACGCCGTCAATAATGACGGAACTATTAGCGTGGCTTGCATTCAAGATGCTAACGATATAGACGTTGATCAAAATTCTGAAGAGTGTCGCTATCAAACTTCAACCGAAGCTACACAGGCTGGAGCCGAATGTGTACCCTATGAATGTGGTAACGGAATTGTTGAAGATGAAGAGGTTTGCGATGACGGTTCGCTAAATGGAACCTACGGTTACTGTGGTACAAGCTGTACTCTAACAGGAACTTTTTATTGCGGTGATGGTTATTTGGCTGGTGGTGAAGAATGTGACTGTGCTGATGATTTGGTAACTATGGCTTTGACCGGAACTTGGTCAATAACTCATTGTTCAAATCCCAACGGTCAATATTCTAGTGATTATTCAACTAGTTGCGCTTACGATTGTTCTTCACCGGGGCCGTCTTGTGGCGATGGTGAAATTAATGGCGGGGAAGAATGCGATGGTGATTATGGATCCTGGAGTGGGGCGTTGTGCGTTGGTGGAAACAATGCTTTAGACACCTGTACAACAAATAGTGATTGTGACAGTGGAGTTTGTGGTGGAAGTAGCGGCTATGAAGCCTGCTCGGTTTCCAAAATTTGTACTTCTGGCAGTAATACCTTGCTGGGTCGGGCTTGTTCAATAAATACTGACTGCGGCACCGGAGGTTATTGTTCGGATTTTGAATATCAATTATCGCGCACCAGAACCTGCAACGATGATATTGATTCCAACGGAATAAACATTCCAACCTGTCTTTGGAATAGTTGGTCGGATTGCTTGGGTGGTCAACAAGTTTGTGGCAACGGTCTTCTCGAAGGCGATGAAGAATGCGATGACGGCAATACCGACAGTACCGATAGCTGCACGGAAGAATGCACTTTAAATGTTTGCGGCGATGGTTATAAATATACTGGTTTTGAAACCTGCGATGATGGTGAAAATAATGGTGTGGCTTGCACACCAGATTACAGTGATACTTGTGCTTACTGTAATGTTAATTGTCAATATACGACAGCTTCCGGTTCTTATTGTGGCGACGAAACAATAAACGACCAAGAATATTGTGACGCTGGTGATTTACCATCTTTCTGTTTCCGAGAAGGTATTAATCCAGACATTCGAAGTGTTGATACTAGTTTTGATTGTTCGGATTATTCGGCTATGGGTTATGCTTCTGGTCGAGAATATTGTCAAACCGAATTGTGTGGATTAAGTAGTGATGACAATGGTACTTATGGGAGTTTTGAGGATTTAGATTGTGATGCTTATTCATTTATTTGTGAAGCTTCGCTTGGGGTTTGTAATGGCGGCTCTAAGCTTCAGGCTCAAACAACTTATGAATATAACGGTGAGCCGTGTTTACAAGACGAAACAGCTTTAAGTAAAGCTTGCGGTCAGGATGTTACAGGTGAAAGCGAAGCCGGTTCTTGCGTTGCGCCAATTTGCACAAGCAGTTGTGAAGCAACTTGCCCTTTTGCTTATGAAACTTCGTCGATTACAATTCAAGAAGGTTTAGCCGGCGCCGAGGTTGGTTCAGAAGCCGATCTTTATAGTTATTTTTCCGGCGATGAGCCAGATACGGCCACGATTTATTTGCCAGCCTGCACCATTGGCACACAAATTACCGCTGATATTGATGACAGTAATTTAGTCCCGCTGTCGATTGATATTGTTTTTGTTACTGATCTTTCTAACAGCATGAATGAAAATGTTGATGGACAACCGAGAATTAATGTGGCCGTTGAAGCTTTGTCACAATCAATTAATGAGCTCTTTGATGCGTACAATGGTATAAATGGTCAAATGCGGATTGCCACAGTGAGTTTTAGCGGCAAGAATAATGAAAGCGGAAATCCAAATTATTCCGGCGGTCATGACGGTACCACAGACACTGGAGCTTGTTTTTGGGTCGGCGACAACAACGTTACTGGTCAACCATTGGCCTGGTTGGATAATGATTTTACTAGTAGTTCAAGCGATCTTATAAACGGTGATGGAACCAATGGCACAGTATCGTATATAGATCGTTTGGCTTTGGGTACGCCAACGGCCGCTGGTTTAAGATGTGCTCAGGATTTATTTGTGGATTCTACAGCTGATCGTAAAATTGTAATTCTTTTTAGTGATGGTGAGCCTAATGTTTCACTTGACGGCGTTACTCACAGTGAAGATTATTCTGTTGTGGCTGCCGAAGCCGCAAGCGTCACTCTTGAATTAGTTGCTAATTTGGTTGAGGTCTACACAGTCGCCCTGACCACTAGCCAAGATTGTTTGGGTTATATGGCACATCTTTCTAGTGATATTTGTGGTAGTTATGCTTCTAATGCTACGGGTACCTGTGCTGTTACCGGCGATGCTTGTTCTGTCAGCTGTTCAGACTATTGTTCTGATAATACAGCCCTTGAATGTAGGTATGATTCGGATTGTTATTCTGGGACTTCTGGAATGTGTTGGTGGGATCATGCCGCTGAGTTTGATCCAAATCAAGGATTTGCGCCAGAGTCGTGTGATGCAAGTGATCCATGTTCATCTTATACATACACGATTTATGGTATGTGGGATGAAGGCAATACAGTGGGAACCGAGCAGGGCACCTGTATATATTTTGACCAAGAACCCGTATCGTGTTTATCGCAAAATTGCGATAACTCTACAACGTCTACAATATCTCTTGCCTCGGATTGTTTACCAAACGATGGTATTGAATATGCCTATAGTGCTTCAACAGCCGATGGTTTAAATTTAATGTACGAAACTATTGTTTCCAGTATTTTAGATGTGGGAGTTGGTTTAACGACTGATGTTCTTGGGGTTTCTACTATGACTTCAGGCCGCGTGGCGGTTGGTAATGATGTGGTTTTGCCTTTCCCCGAAGGTTTTACTTGCCAGTCTTCAACCGATAGCGAGTGGTCAATTCCTTTTCAGTTGGATTTTGCTGGATCTGGCACTGTTAATATTAGCGATCTTAAGTTAACTTACTGTCCGGTTTCTTTTGGTGGCAGTAGTTCAATTACCGGTACCCCAAGTTACGATTCTGACCATGATGGAATTGATAATGATTCTGATCCGTGTCCCAATGAACGTTTAAACACTTGTCTTCAAGCCACAACCACTGATTTTGATCACGACGGCATTGAAGACGCCTATGATAATTGTCCGGCTGATTCCAATGTTTCACAAAATGATACCGATACTAATGGCGCCGATGGGGTTGGCGATGATTGCGACAATTGTCGATATATTAAAAACACCGATCAACTCGATACTGACGAGGATGGTATTGGCGATGCTTGCGAAACTTACTAAACGCCGTTTTTTATGAATTTTAATTTTTCCAGTAACACCAAAAAGACCGTTTTGATTGTTGGCGGGGCGGCGGTTGTGGTTGTCTTAATTATTTTAGCCGTTCGCTGGTTTGTTGATAACCAAAGCCAGTCAGTTCGCCGAGAAGCGATGATTGAAAAAGTTAGTAATGAATTGGATAATTCTCGAGTTGCTTGTGAAAAGGAAAAAAATTCCAGTTTTTGTTTTTCCCAGAAAGTCGAAACCGCGGCTTTGCAAGTTGGGGCGGTTGAACTTTGTCAAAAATTAAGCGGTCAAGATTTGGTGGAGTGTGTTTGGCGAGTGGCTCAAGAAAAATCTGATATCGAGGCTTGTGCTTTGTTGTCGGAAAAAGACAGTCAAAGTAATTGTCGCGATTTAATCTATCGTGATTTAGCTGGCACAAATTTTGATTTGGCACAATGTGAAAAAATTACCAAAGAAATTGTTCGAACGCGTTGTGTTAATACGGTTTCTAAGCAGATTGCCCGCGATAAGGGTTGTCAAGGCACTGGGGTTGATCAAAGCCTTTGCGATAGTTTAACAGCTTTTGATGCCGCGGTGACCAGTGAGGATCCTGACCAATGTTTGCTTTTGATAAATAACGACGATCAACTATCTTGCCTCGATATTGTGGGTAGTGGCGATAAAGACCATGATGATCTTGAGGCTTCGTTTGAAGCCAGATTAGGCACCAGTGACGAAAATGTTGATTCTGACAATGATAGCTTATCTGACCATGAGGAGTATTATGAATATGGCACCAATCCAGCTAAGGCTGACACTGACGGCGATGGGTATTCTGACGGGGTAGAGGTTAAGGGCGGTTACAATCCGCTGGGCAGTGGACAACTATAAAAGTAAACCTGGCAATTGTCCGGTAAAAACGTAGAAATTGTAAAAAATTAAAAATAAAAAACTCCATCACTCCACCACTTCACGACTCCAACACTCCACCACTCCAATTTCATTCTCTAACTTCCAACCCATATGTTCGAAAACATCAAAAAAGAACCCGAAGATATTTTTGATAAAACCGATAATCCCAATCTACCGCCGCTTTCGCCGACGGCAACTTTTTCAGCGGTGCCAAATCAACCAACCGTTTCTTCTGTGCCAGCCCCATTTCTTCAAGCCGAAGTAGCAACAGCCAATCGTTCAGTAAAAAAATCTCCACCCTGGAAAGCAATTTTAATAATAATTGGTGGCGGAATTGTTATTGCCGTAGCCGCGTATTTTATTTCTCGATTTTTGATAGCCGCACCATCTTCAGAAATTGAAAATTTATCAAATGTTTCTAATACAGTTCAGAATAATTCTAACTCTGGAGTTAAAAATAATACAACAACCAATAGTGTTCCGAGTAATGTTAATAGTCAAACAGCTAAGCCAGTAGTTCCAGCTGAAAATATTCCACCAGCTGAAGATGTTTCTAAAGATACTGATAAAGATGGTTTAAGTGATACTCGTGAGGCAGAGTTGGGTACCAGTCCAGATAAAGCCGATACTGATGCTGATGGTTTGTTTGACCGTGAAGAAGTTGAAGTTTATAAAACCAAGCCACTTTCACCCGATACTGACGGCGACACTTATCTTGACGGTGCCGAAGTAAAAAGTGGTTATAATCCCAATGGAGCCGGAAAGTTATTTGATTTGCCGGGTAGTAATTAAAATTACAGACTCGTCGTCATTGCGAGGAACGAAGCCACTGAGCGACGACTTGTCCGCCGTAGCTCGGCGAAGGCAGAAGCAATCTAATGATCAGATTGCCACGCGTGGCGCTCGCAATGACGGATGGAAAAATTATGTCCGACATACAATTACCAAAATTAGAAACTCCGCCTAATGCAGTTCCTGTCAATGAGCCGGTAATTTTTAGTATGCCGGAAAAATATCGAGGATTAACCGCTCGGGTTAATCCGCCGTTGGTTAAACCGGCCAATTCTTCGTCACCCGCTATCGTGGCCAAATCAATACCTCCGCCATTACCTAAACCAATTCCAGCTATTTTAAAAAAGAAAAAAGGTTTAGATCGTTCAACAAAAATTTTATTAATAGCTGGTGGCGTAATTTTATTGGTTTTAATTGGTGGGGCAATTTATGCTTTAACATCTTTAAAAACCGTTCCGGTGGTTATTGAGGAAATTCCCAAAACCAATACCACACCTAAAACTAATGTTTCGCCGGCTGTTACAACTCCTGTCAATCCAGTTAAACCAACCAATAGTCAAAGCAGCACTACTCCAGTTTCACCATTTCCCCAAGGTTCACAGCCGGGTCGTGATACTGACAGTGATGGATTAACCGACGCTGAAGAAATTCTTTATCGAACGAACTCTAAATTACCCGATACTGACAGCGATGGTTTTCTTGATGGCAATGAAGTTTTTCATGGTTATGATCCCAATATTCCTTCGCCAGCAAAACTAAGCGATTCGACGATTGTTAGTCAGTTTGATTCAGTTGATAAATTATTTTCTTTACTTTATCCAACGATTTGGGTCACGCGATTATCTGAAGATGGTAAGAGTACGGTTTTTGTGGCGCCCAGTGGCGAAACTTTTAGCGTAACCGAACAAGTTAAAGAGCCGGCTCTTTTGCTAACGGCTTGGTTTAGTGGTACTAATCCCAATGTTACAACTAAAGTTATTGAAGGCAAAACCAAAAAAGGTTACACCATGTTAACGACCGATAACCAAATGACAGTTTATATTGATGCCGGTTCAGCCGTGCTGATTTTAGATTATCAAAATACCGTAAAAGCTACCGTGGATTTTCTCCGAACTTTTTCCATGATGACTAACAGTTTAAATTTACTTGTACCTTAGTATGTTGGTTGCCGAGTGGAATAAATCACCTTTGTCGATTAAAAAGCAAAAACAAATTTTGTCTGAAGTTACCAAGGCTTTAAAAATTAAAAAAAAGACCGCGGTGTCCGTAGCCTTTATTACGCCGGATAAAATCAAAAAATTAAATCATGATTATCGTGGAAAAAATAAAGTCACCGATGTTTTGTCTTTTAATTTTGATACCGACGGATTGTTAGGCGAAATTTTAATTTGTTTGGCTCAGGCTAAAAAACAAGCTAAAAGTTTTGGTTATTCATTAGAGGATGAGGTAACTATTCTTTTGGTTCACGGTTTGCTACATCTTTTTGGCCATGATCATTTGAAAACGTCAGAAGCGCAAAAAATGTTTACCTTAAAAAAGAAAATTTTAAAAAAATTAAAAGTTGATTGGGAACCAGTAGCCGCCGGCTAATTATGTGGAATCTAAAAGCATTAATTAAAAGTCTTTCTCATGCTTTACGCGGCGTGATTTTGCTTTTAAAAACCGAGCAGAGTTTTCGTCTGCAATTGATGGTTTCGGGGCTAGTGATATTTTTTTGTCTGTTTTTACCAGTTACGGCTTTTGAAGTAATTGTTATCTTTTTATTGATTGCTTTGGTTTTGGTTTTAGAAATGATTAATAGTATTTTTGAACGACTAGTTGATACATTTAAGCCACGAATTCACCCAGTGGTTGGTGAAATAAAAGACATTATGGCGGCTGCGGTTTTTGTCGCTGCTTTTTTTGCCGCTTTAATTGGTTTAATTATTTTTCTGCCGCATTTTTGGCGCTTGTTTTCCTATTAAAAAGTCGTTATACTTTTACCGCATATGACTGAAGAAATTATTGTCGGATTAGATGTTGGCTCCTTTGGAGTGCGGGTGGCCGTTGGCCAGCCCATACCTACGGAAGGCAACAAAAATTCCATTCATATTATTGGGGCTGTGGAAATCCCTTCCGAAGGGGTTAATAAAGGTTCAATTACCAGCATCGAAGATGCGGTTTCTTCGGTTTCCAAAGCTTTAGAGCAAGCCGAGCGTTTAACCGGCATTCCCATGAGTCGAGTTTGGGTGGGTATTAATGGTACTCATGTTACGGCCCAGGAAAGTCGGGGAGTTATTGGCGTGGCTCGAGCTGATGGCGAAATCCGTGAGGAGGATGTCGAGCGGGCCATCGAGGCCGCACGAACCGTGGCCATGCCAGCCAATAATGAAATTCTTCACGTCTTGCCTAAAAGTTTTACGGTCGATGGTCAGCGGGGCATTAAGGATCCGGTTGGTATGAATGGTATTCGTTTGGAGGTTGATGCTTTGATTATTCAAGGCATGTCTTCACAAATTAAAAATTTAACCAAATGCATTCATCGCACTGGTATTGATATCGAGGATGTGGTTTTTTCCATTCTCGCAACTTCTGATGCCGTGATTACCAATAAGCAAAAAGAACTCGGCGTTTGCGTTATCAATATTGGTGCTTCCACTACCAGCTTAGTGGTTTTTGAGGAAGGGGATGTTATTCATACCGCAGTTTTGCCCATTGGTTCAGCTCATATTACTTCTGATTTAGCTATTGGCCTGCGGACCTCGATTGAGGTAGCCGAAAAAGCCAAAATATTATTTGCCAATGCTTCGCCCGAGGAGATCAGTAAAAAAGAAGAAATCAGTTTAGCCGAACTTGGGGCTGAAGAAGATGAAATCATTGGTCGTCGTTTTATTGCCGATGTGGCCGAAGCTCGAGTACAAGAAATTTTTGAAAAAATTGATGAAGAATTTAAAAAAGTCGGCCGTTCAGGTTTACTGCCAGCTGGTGTGGTTTTGACTGGTGGTGGGGCCAAGCTTCAGGGCATTACCGAAGCCGCCAAACGGGTTTTGCGTCTGCCAGCCTCTTTGGGCACGCCGATTGGGGTCACTTCAGTTGTTGAGAGAGTTAATGATCCTTCCATGTCCACGGCCATTGGTTTGGTTCTCTGGGGTCACCACCTTTCCGCGGTTTCCGAAGGCAATGGCCGCTTTGGTCAGATTTTTGATAGGGTTAAAGGCGTCAAAGAAGTCGCCGGCACAATTGGCAAATGGTTTCATTCATTAAAGCCATAATTTTATGTCTATACAATCGATCGAACCGTCCCCATGGCAACGAGAAATTCCGTTGGTTAAAAAAGAACCATTAAACAAAGAAAGTAAACCATTTCAAAGAGAGGTATTTAAAAGAGAAGTTACAGATCAACTTCAAAATTTAAGTAAACCTGGTGCGCGTGAACGAACCAAAGCAGACGTTTTAGCACAAATTTTAGAAGAATTAGAAGACGACCACGCAGAATTAGAAAACGGAGCTAAAAGCGAGGCTGGTCTTTTAGCTGAAAAAATGCGAGTGGTTTTAGAAATGTTGGCTGATGAAAAAGCCGCTAATCATGGTAAAGAAAGTTTTGATGCGGCCATTAGAGTACATTCAGGAGATTTAGCTGAATTAAGAGATGCGGCTAAAAAAAGTGAGTTAGATTTAAAAACCAGAAATGAAATGGTTCTTTTGGAAGCTATTATTAATAAACTTCAAGAGTTGGAATCAAAAGAAGCAGTAGAGCGAGAAACAAAGAGAAAAGAAGAAGCGGCTAGAGCAAAGGCTACTGAGGCCGGGGCAGTTCACGAAGAAAAAGGCATACCGGATTCGTATGAAGTTATTAGACCAAGAGCTTCGTTGACTGAGCCGGTTGAGCCATTGATTGGTGCAAGAAATCAAAAAACAGAAAAACCAGATTCAGAAATTGCGGCTTTAAATAAAAAATTTGCTGATTTAAGAAAAGAAAGCCAAAAGTTTTGGCTTTGGCCAAAAACAAGAGAAAATCTTGAGACACAAATGAAAGATATTCGAATAGAAATAGCCGCTCTGCAAGGAGGTAGATATAAAAAGGTTGAAGGATCTCCTAGACAAACAATAGAAGAAGTAATGGAGCGAATTCAAATAGCTTCTGGTGAGGCATTTTATGAACAAAAATGGGCTCTTAAAGACCCTCATGAGGTTCAATTGGCCAAAAATAAATTACAAAAAGAAGTTGAAAAAAAAGGATGGCTTAGATTTTTTGGCAGAGGGAGAGATTTAGAAAAAAAGATTCGTTATTTGGAACTTATTCAAAACGAGAATAAAATGCGATATCCAAATGCTAGAGATTATCGGGTTTAAAAAATCCAATCGCAAAACCGGGTTAATGACCCAGGGCAATCGCACTTAAATTTCGCTAAACAAAAGGATTTTTAAAAAACAGTCATTTAAAGAAAAACACCCTCGTCCAGGGTGTTTTTCGTTTTTTCTGATAAAATGAATGGGTTGAAAGATTAGATAAAAAACTTTT
>JAZDEQ010000013.1:0-5804 GCA_043808565.1 Candidatus Uhrbacteria bacterium
AACTAACCAATTTTAATTTCCCCGTTAAAAATTTTTTTGGCCACTTCGCGGGTGGCGTCGACAATGGTTTTCCATTCGGTTTTATTCCATTCACCAAGAACCCATTTGTCTAAAGGAATTTCCGAATTTTCTGTTCGGCCAATACCAATTCTAATTCGCCGAATATTTTCTTGTTTAAAATTTTCAATAATTGATTTCATGCCGTTGTGGCCGCCAGCTGAACCAGTTTCTCGAACACGAATTGTGCCGAGCGGTAGATTAACATCGTCGAAAATTACAGTAATTTTTTTTGTCGGGACATGCCAATACTTAGCCGCTTTAACGGCCGCTTGGCCGGAGAGATTCATGAAAGTCGTGGGTTTTAAAAGTTCGGCTGAGCGGCCAGTAATTTGGGTTTCGATTGCTAGACCCAATAAATCTTTTTTAGTTTTGAATTTATTGCCGGTTAAGTTGGCTAATTCGTCGAGCACCAAAAAACCCACATTGTGACGCGTGCGTTCGTATTTTTTTCCAGGATTGCCAAGGCCGATAATTAGACACATATTGGTTGGGGGCGGAAGGGGTTTAAGGGGTTGAAGGGAAGTTTTTTGGTTGGAGGTTTTAGTTTGGGTTTTGGTGATTATCGAGGAGAAGTGATTTTTTAGGTGATTCTTTTTTTGATCGGAATAATTATCCCCTCACAGATTATAAGGAATCAGGATTCAGAAATAACAACTACCAACTAATCACCTAAACAATCACCCCAACTTCCGATAGTCACCCTTATCCAATCCCAACTAAAAATCCCCTGCAACCCCCGCCACGTCCGCCGTAGCCCGGCGAAGGCGGATTAGTCCCCTTAAACCCCTTTCGGCTTAATCCGCTGTTACTCTGGGCAATCTGGCTCGAACAATAACCGGTGTGCCTTTGAAATCAAATTCTTCGTGCAGACGATTTTCAATAAAGCGGAGATAGCTTTGGCTGATGGCATCCTCACGTCGAGCTTTAATGGTGACAGCAAACGAAGGCGGACAAGTGCCGGTTTGACGCAGACCCAAAGCTTTTGGCGGCTTGGCACATTTGCCGCGAATTGGATGACGACGATCCAAAGTCCGACGGAAAAATTTTTCCAGGTCAGCTTCAGGAATTTCTTGATGGCGAGCCGCTTGAACTTGATCAATTAAAGTAAAAATATTTTCAATCCGCTGACCAGTTTTGGCCGAAGTAAAAAGCGTTGGGGCATAAGAAATAAAAGGCATCATGCCGGCGACGTATTTTTGGTAGTCATTAATTGTGCTAGAAGTTTTGTCGGGGATCATGTCCCATTTGTTGGCAATAATAATCACCCCGGCCTTGGAAGTATCTAAAACGCCAGCAATATTTTTATCTTGAGCGCCAATAGTTTCTGGAGCTTCCAAAACCAATAAAACCACATCAGCTCGTTCGACCACCTCTTTGGTGCGTTTAACTCCAGCGGCTTCTAAGCCGCCGGCTTGGCGAGTTTTATTACTTTTGCGTAAACCAGCCGTATCAATTAAAAGATATTTTTTGCCATTTAATTCTATTAAAGTATCGATTGGCTCACGGGTGGTGTGAGCCATGGGACTGGTAATCAATCTTTCCTCACCCAAAATGGCATTAACAATCGATGACTTACCAACATTAGGTCGGCCGATAATTGCTACTCGAGTGATTTCTTCTTCTTTTTTGACCACGGCCGGACATTTAATTTTTCGTAATTCTTTATAAATCAAATCTAACAGATCGCCGGTAGATGTACCGCGAAGCGCCGAGATGGGAAACGGTGAATTAAAACCCGAAAGCCGCCATTCAGGCGAATTAGCTGAGGCAAAAAGTTTTGGACTTTCAGCTTTGTTACCAACAATTAAAATGGGTTTATTAAGAGTGCGGAGAACTTTGGCTAAAGCCCGTTCTTGGGGCAGAGGACCAACTTTTAAATCAACAAGTAAAAGAATAAGATCAGCCTCTTCCATAGCTCTGGCGATTTGACGATGGGTGGCTTTTTCAATGTCTAAACCAGCCGCGCTATCAGTGCCGCCAGTATCAATGATTTTAAAAATTTTACCGCGCCACAGCACTTCGCCTTCGTTGCGGTCGCGAGTAGTACCAGGAACATCAGAAACCAAGGCCCGATGCTCTTCAACTAGTCGGTTAAAAAGAGTGGACTTGCCAACATTGGTCCGACCGACAATGGCGACTTTAGGAATTTTTGACATAAAGGTTATCTACGAACTAAGTTGGCGCTGTTTTCACCAAGAATGATTAAAAAATCGATATTGCTTGAACTGGTTGTTTGGGTGTTTTCATCGGTAACCGTAATTTGTTGCGGCACGATTTCACCGGAATAAATCCAACCAGTGGTAGACATGGCTACTTCGGCTTCAAGGGCTTGTTGCAAGTCCTTAAGCTCATCAGCTTTTTGACCATTGGTTAAATCGTAAATAATCGTTTTGGTAAAACCGCGTTCTTTGGCATTGCCGATTTTGGTAATTTCAAAACCTTGAGAAGAAAGGAGTTGCGAAGTTTCAAAAGCTAAACCAGAAATTGTCGTGCCGTTTTGAATTTCTACTTTTACAAATTTTGGTTGAGCTTCTGGAGTTTTGGCTATAGTGCTCAAAGCATTTGGTGTAAAAATATTTTCGGCCAAACTTTGTAAAGGCAGCCAATCATCGTTTTTTGGCAAAATCACATAAGCGCCATTCATACTAGTGTCGTAAAGTGGGCCGCCGGGGGAAGTGTCGAGAACTTGATTAACAATTTTACTGGTATCAATATTGCCGTATTCGCGACCGAGTTTAATGATTTCGCCCAAAGAAAGATTAGTCTTAATGTGTTTATCAAGCATGGAAATAATGGCGCTGACTTTTGATGGACGACTTAAAGTATCTAAACTAAGAATTTTGTCTTTTAAGGCAATGATTAAACTTTGTTGGCGGCGACTGCGGGCAAAGTCCGAAGCCTCGCCATTGGTGCCATGACGTGAACGAACATATTTTAAAGCCAAAGCACCATCCATTTGCGCCCAACCTTCTTGAAAAGTTAAAACTTCAAAGCGACAGCCATAAACCGGATTTTCAGTGATTAAACCATTTTCATCGGTTTGTGACACAGTGCCGCAGTTAGCATCTTCCATGCCGTCGACAGGATATTGCGAATCAGAAAAAGATTTTTCTACGTAAATATTTATGCCACCCAAAGCATCAATCAAATCAGCAAAACCATCAAAATCAACGCGGATGTAATATTGAATAGTTTGATTAAAAAGCGGCTGAACAACATTGGCTAGGGCCAACGGACCACTGCCAGTTTCTTTAGCTTCAGCCAAGGCATTAACCGCATTAATTTTTCGCCAACCCTCATCTGGTACTGGAACGGTTAAGTCTCGAGGAATTGACACCATGCCCATGGCTTTATCAGACGGCCGAAGACTGGCAAAAATTATTGTGTCAGTTAGTTGGGCGCCATCGTGGCCTTCGCCACCCACGCCAAGCAAAAGAAAATTAACCCGATCTTCTTTTTCACCTTTTAATTCTTTGTCCCCGGAAGAAATGAGATCGCGCAAAGTGGCAAAAAGTGAAAAATGCGACACATCGGCCGAAGAAAGATCGCCACCACTTGGTACTTTATAAGACAAACAAGCGCCAACCAGGGCTGTAACAACTAAAGCACTGGCGAAAAATTTACCAAAAAAAACAAAAGACCGACGTTGGCCGAAGTTTAAGCGATATTTTTCTTTTAAGAAATCAATTTTATGTTGTTCCATAAACCGGCGCCTGCCGTTAGTATAGAGCAAAAAGCCGGTTTGGGCAAGCGGGGTGATTGGCTGTTCGTCCGCCTTAATCGATTTTAGATTAGAAAAATTTTATAAAATAAAACCGTCCCGCCTTTTGCGAAAAGTGGGACAGTTTTAAAAACAAATTATAAATTTTTTGGAAATGGTTCCATAGCCAAAATTTCATGAATTTCTTTGACTGGCAGAATTTTGTGATCAGCTAGTTTGTTGGCCAATGTGCCAAGCTTATTGTCTTCTTTTCGAACAGTTTCCATAATGTCACCACGCAGAGCGGAAATTTTTTCATCAAGATAACTTTTGGTGACCAATCTGGTTTCCATTTCAGACATTCTTTTTTCAACATCGGAGAATGACTTGTTGATAACTTCAAGAAAATCTTGGAAGGTTTTATTAATATTAACAATTTCATTATTAATATTAGTAACCCTATTGTTAATATTATTATTAATTTCAACAACCTCATTGTGAATATTAATAACCTTATTATTAATTCCAGCAACTTCATTGTGAATATTGATAATCTCACTGGTGGTTTTATTAGCGACTTTATTAACAATTTCAAAAATATCTTGTTTAGTCAGCTGTTGACCCATATAAAAAACCTAAAAGGTGAATTAAATGTGGGGGATAATAAAAAACTATCACAAAAAAAGAAAAAAATCAAGGGGCGGTTGTGACTAAAATTTCCAAAAAAACAACAACCGCCTGGAAAGCGGTTGTTGTTTATCCTAGAAACACAATTTAAAATTCCGTACCTAGGACTCGCGGCTCGACACATGTGTTGGCCGAGCGGCGGAGAAAGTTGGAGGTTCGGGTTTCTACCTCGTGAGAAACCACTTGTTTTTATAGAGGTAGAACAACCAGGTTTTCCAGTCAGGCTGGCAGTCCAGGCCACGGGCCCAGTCGATGAGGACTTGACGGTCATGGTCACACCTGGCCCAGGCCAGTTGGCCGTCGATGGGGGTTGGCCTACACCGATTGCCATGAAAGTCGGTCGACGATCCGTCGTCCCAACCAATGAGTATTTTGTCTTTCTCTCCAGTGTCATTATCGAAGCACACCCACGTCCCGGCCGAGACGACCGAGTAACCGAGTAGCCGATCGAGTTTGAGGAAGCTGACGAACCAGGCTTCGTGCCACTTGACGTGGGGCATCAAGACGAACTTTTTCTTCTCCAAAAGAACGACGGCGAACCAAAGCGGTTTTTTTTGGTCTTCGTCATCTTCGCTCCACTTGATGTCGATTCGGACATAAAGAACGTTGACAAGAACATAGATGGCGACGAGGAGGATGATTAGGACGAAGGTTCCAATCAAGGCGACGAGGGAAGCGGCAAACATGACAATTCTCCTTCTTCTTTTGGTTGTTCGATTTTGCCCGCTGTTTTCCAGACGGGACGATAAAAAATATCATTATTAAGCCCATCTTGTCAACCACGGCTTCATTCGGTAACATATTGGCGGCAGAGAGGTTGTATAAACGTAGAAATCGTAGAATCGCTTTGCTCGTAGAAAACGTAGAACGTAGAACTCGTAGAAAACGTAGAACGTAGAAATCGTAGAAAACGTAGAACGTAGAAATCGTAGATTGTAGATATAAAATTGGATTTAATATTGATCCGATAATCTACGCTTTCTACATTTTCTACGATTTCTACAAAATAAATATGGACGTTTAGATCCCTCCTTCGCTTGTGGCAAGCTACGGCGGGGCAGGCAGTTGGTAACTTAACCAACTTCGCTAAACTTCGAAAACAAACATGGACGTTTAGCTCAGTTGGTTAGAGCGTACGATTCACATTCGTAAGGTCACTGGTTCGAACCCAGTAACGTCCACCATTCGACTACATCCTACTATTCAGTATGTAGTCGAATGCCCTGAGGCCTCTCGCCTTTCGACCCCAGCGGCTCAAGGCGACTCTGAGGCCTATCGAAGAGTCGAAGGGCTCATACGTTTTCTCTCATCCAACCGCTCATGGTCTTCGACCATAAAAACCGCAGTAGTTAATAAC
>JAZDEQ010000014.1:0-16292 GCA_043808565.1 Candidatus Uhrbacteria bacterium
ACAATACGTTCGTGAGCAATGGGAAAGAGATAAACAAGAAGACGGTGAGCAAATGGAATTCCATTGGTAATTAACTAACTAAATAGCCCCTTCTAGGGGCTTTCCCGAAACTACCGGCTCTGCCGGTAGAGGATCATTTAAATTCATTATGGCTCATAAAAAAGCAGCTGGTTCTACTTCACTTGGTCGAGATTCTCAAGGCCAACGTTTAGGTACTAAAATTGGCGATGGCCAATCTACCAAAGCTGGTCAAATTATTGTTCGTCAGCGCGGCAGCAAAATTCATCCCGGTGCCAATGTTCGTCGCGGTAAAGATGATACTCTTTACGCCGCGGTCGGTGGTATTGTTAAATTCATGAAAAAGCAGGTTAAGAATTTTCATGGCACTTTGCAACGCCGCACTTACGCTCGGGTTGAACCCAGCAAGTAAAAAATTCATTCAAGCAACAAGAAAATCCCTGGTTTAACCAGAGATTTTTTTATCCACTGTTTTTGCTTTTTAGCGATTGGTATACTGTGGCTACTATGACATCCATTCAACAAGGCTACGGTCTAATTGAAGTTTATACTGGCGATGGTAAAGGTAAAACCACGGCCTCGTTAGGTTTGGCTTTGCGAGCAGTCGGGGCTGGGAAAAAGGTGGGAATCATTTTTTTTGATAAAGGTGGTAAGCACTACTCTGAACGTAAGTCGTTACAGGAAAAATTTGGTGGTCTAATTGATTTTGTCGTCACTGGCCGCGATCGAATTAATGAGACCACCAAGCGTTTTGATTTTTCCATTACCGATGAAGATAAAAAAGAAGCGGCTCGAGGTTTACTTGAAGCCCGGCGCATGTTTGCTGATGGTTATCACCTGGTCATTTTAGACGAATTTAATACAGCCGCTGGTTTAGAACTTTTTTCTGAAGCTGAAGCTTTAAAATTCTTAAAAGAAAAACCGTCTCACCTGGAGCTGGTTTTAACCGGCCGTCACGCCTTGCCAAGTATTTTAGAACAAGCCGATTTGGTTACAGAAATGAAAATGATTAAACATTATTATTATCAAGGCGTAAAGGCTAGGGAAGGGCTTGATTATTAGTTAAAAAAATATGCAAAAAATTTTTTCTTTATTTTTTCTTTTTGTTTTGTTGGCCGGAGCTGGCTGTGTTGGTAATAGCGACACTGGTTCAAAGCAAACAGAAACCAAAGGTAATTATCGCAAGGTTTCAATAACCGGTACGGTTACCACCAAACATAGTGGCGTTCTGGATCCCAAAACTTTCGGGTTGGTGGCTTGCCTAGCCACCGGGACTTATGAAATTAATCTTTGGTTTTCGCCAGACGGCGGTCAAGCCATAAAACAAGACAACAAATTATCAATTGCTAAGGTTGATTGTCCAAGCTTTGGTAATGCCAAACCTTGCGTTTCGACAATCGACGATTCGGCTCATGAATTTAAAACTTTTGAGGTTCAGGCGACGCTTTCTCCTAACAGTGTAAAATATTCTGACTCATCTGCCGACCAACTTGAGTTTCAAACTGTTCCTTTATCTAATCCACCCACTATCAATGTTTCTGTGCAATGCGCAGGTTCGACACCGAGCGTGATTTCTGATTATGGTTCTTTCTATAATCAAATTCTTGCTCCGTTCGCTGTTTCAACCTGGAGTTTAACCACCAGGGTTGACGAAGAGCTACTGGCGCCGTTTTCTAGAAACGATATTGTTACTGTTGGCAATCAGCTGGCTGATGTAACTTATACGGTTAAAGAAGAGTGGACATCTGAACTTTAAAAAATAAATGAAAATAAAAAATTCGCGAAACAAATTCGCGAATTTTTTAGAGGCTTTTTGTTCAGTATCAGATATTGTGTCGGGCTGGCGAGACTTGAACTCACGGCCTCTGCGTCCCGAACGCAGCGCTCTACCTACTGAGCTACAGCCCGACACAATATCCAATGTTGTTAAGGCGAAGGCGGAAACCCACGGCCTCTCTGCGTCCCGAACGCAGCGCTCTAGCCTCAGCCAAAGGCTGGTCAGCCTACGGCTGATACTGCTTGCCCCGCCGTAGCTTGCCACAAGCGAAGGGGGGAGCTACAGCCCGACACGATATCCGAAATTTTGGTTTGATTTTACGATTGGGATTATACAGGCCGTTTTTATTTTTGGCAATCAAGTTGTCAAAGCCAGCCACCGGGGTTAGAATTGAGAAAACTATGGATTTATTTTCTGCCCAAGAAGAAAAGATCAAATTTTCCAACGCCCCATTGGCCGAACGGTTGCGGCCGCGGCGGTTGGTTGAGTTTGTTGGGCAAAATAAGATTTTGGGCGAGGCTGGTTTGCTGCGAAAATTGATTGCTCAAGATAAACTGCCATCAATGATTTTTTGGGGGCCGCCAGGCACTGGCAAAACCACTTTGGCGCGAATTATTGCTAATGAAACCACGGCCCGATTTGTCGCTCTTTCGGCCACTTCATCAAGTGTTACTGATGTCCGAGCGGCCATTAAAGAAGCCAAGGAACAGCAAAAATTTTTTGCTAAAAAAACCATTGTTTTTATCGACGAGATTCATCGTTTTAATAAAAGCCAGCAAGATGCTTTTTTACCGGCTGTGGAAGACGGTACAATCACCCTGATTGGCGCGACTACGGAAAATCCATCATTTGAAGTTAATGCCGCCCTACTCTCGCGTTGTCGGGTTTTTGTTTTGGAAAAATTAACTTCAGAAAATATTTTACAAATTATTCAAACAGCTTTAGATGATAAAGAACATGGTTTAGGCAATAAAAAAATTGCCTTGACTGAAGAGGGAAAATCATTATTAGCTAGCTTGGCTGATGGCGATGCACGTTCGGCTTTGAACGCTCTTGAAGTGGCTGTGGATTCTTCGGTCTTAAATGATAATGAAGATGTGCTAGAATTATCAACAGCAAAAATTCGCGAGGCTTTTCAAAAATCTTACTTGCTTTACGACCGAGCTGGCGAAGAACATTATAATATTATTTCCGCGCTTCATAAGTCACTGCGGGGCGGTGATGCCAATGCGGCGTTGTACTGGTTGGGCCGCATGCTTGAAGCCGGCGAGGATCCGTTGTATATTGCCAGGCGATTGGTTCGTTTTGCTTCAGAAGATGTTGGCTTAGCTGACTCGCAGGCCTTACCCTTGGCCGTGGCCGGTTACCAAGCCGCTCACGCTCTTGGTTTACCTGAGTGTAATGTCAATTTAGCTCAAGTGGTGGTTTATTTGGCTCGAGCGCCTAAGTCGATTGAAATCTATAAAGCTTACGGTCAAGTTGCCGAAGTTATTCATAATGGTCCTAATCCCCCAGTTCCTTTGCACTTGCGTAACGCCCCAACAAAATTGATGAAGGAGTTAGAATATGGTAAAGATTATTTGTATCCACCAGAAACCGACGCTAGTCAGCAAACTTACTTACCAAAAGAATTAAACAATAAAAATTTTTTTAAACCGGATTCAGGCTGTTACTAATCTACGAATCTTCACTAATCCTACTAATTAAAAAAAGGATGTAAGTTTTTCTCGAACGTCGTCATTCTGAACGCCTCGTGAAGAATCTCGCGTGCCAAGTCATAGCTTGCCACGAGCGACGGCTGGCCGCGTGATGTTGGGAGATTCCTCTCCGTTCGACCGGGCTCACGGCCCTGAGTCGGATCGAAGGGCGTGGCGTTCGGAATGACAGAGGCTGTCAATTTGCCGTGCCCGCCATAGCCCAGCGACGGCGGGTAGATTAGTAGGATTAGTAGAAAAAATTAGTAGATTAGTAACAACCGTAGTCCAATTTTACCTATGACCACGCAAGAACTTCTTTTACTTAAACCCAACACCACAATGTTGGTTAAAAATGACCCGTTTGATTATCGAGGTCGTTCAGATATTACTTTGGTTGGTGGGGTAATTGTTTATTGGTTTTTTTCTGATGAGGGTTCTTTTATTTCGGTTAATCCTGATTCTGATGAGATGATTCTTTTTCGGGTAGCCGATAGTGAACTAGAAGTCGACGAAGAAGGCGCCATCTACGAAGGTGAGTCTTTAGAGGTTTCTTATGAAGACCACGGAACAATTACGGCCGTGACCAATGAAGCGGCGGTTGAGGAAAACGATGCTTTTAATTTTTCTGATTATGAAAATGACGATGGCAGTGTTTTGATCCGCAGTCTAGAAAACGAATCAACTGGTGAAAGCCAGGTTTATACCGGTCAAGTTTTAGCCGAAGAAGAAATATTGATGGTAGAGGATTAATTTATGGATAGGGAGGACAAAAGTAACCGTTGGAAAAAAGATAGTAAGCGGGTGGGTTCCCGCGATCTTCGGGTTAAAATTTTAGCCATTTGTTTAACGATTTTTGCGGGCCTTTTGGGGGCCAGACTTTTTTTCCTTCAAGTCCTTGATCAGGCTTTTTATGAAGCCATGGCTTCAGGACTGCACGAAAAATTTCAAGAACTTTTTCCTGCCCGTGGTGAAATTTTTGTCCATGACGAAAAAGACGACACTCTTGTGGCCGTCGCAACTAATCAAAAATTGTCTTTGGTTTATGCTGATCCGCGGCAAATAAAAGATGTAGTCGAGACGATTAAACAGTTAACCGGAATTTTTGCTTGGGATGAAGAAATTGAAAAAACTTTTGCTTTAAAATTTGCTAATCAAAGTCGACGTTACGAACCAATTAAAAATAATGTTAATGAGGAAACTCTAGAAAAAATTTTAGCTTTAAAACTACCGGGCATTAATTATTTACGAAAAGATTACCGTTTATATCCCGAAGTCGGATTAGGCGGACAGGTTTTTGGTTTTGTTGGGGCTAATGAGGACGGTTCGTTATCTGGAAAATATGGTATCGAAGGTTATTTTGAAGATATTTTAGCCGGCACGCCAGGCTTTTTGCGTTCTGAGCGTGATATTGCCGGACGATTGATTGTTACGGCCGACCGAGCTTTTCAACCAGCGGTTGACGGGGCCGACATTGTTTTAACTCTTGATCGCAATATCCAGTACGAAGCCTGTTCAAGACTAAAAGCCCAGGTCGCCAAATACAGTGCCGAAGGTGGCTCAATAATTATTGTCGAACCAGCCACTGGTCGAATTTTAGCCATGTGCGGGGCGCCAGACTTTGATCCAAATAATTATAGTCAGGTGGCTAATATTAATCAGTTTAATAATCCAGCCACTTTTAATGCTTACGAATCAGGTTCGGTTTTTAAACCGTTTACCATGGCCGCGGCTTTGGATGCCGGGGCCATTGAACCCAATACAACTTTTGAAGACACCGGTTCGGTTATGGTTGGCGGTTGGTCAATGCCGATTTCTAATGCGGAAAATAAATCTTATGGCGTAGTTAACATGACTCAAGTTTTGGAAAGCTCGATTAATACTGGGACGATTTTTGCTATGCGGCAAATGGGTCAAGATAAATTTATTGAATATTTAAAAAAATTTGGTTTTGGTGAAAAAACTAGAATTGAATTAAATTCTGAAGGAGCAGGGAATCTTTCTTCCTTAGATCAAAAAGCCGAAGTTTTTGCCGCTACCGCCACCTTTGGCCAAGGAATTACTGTCACCCCCCTGCAGTTAACTATGGGTTATGCGGCTTTGGCTAATCACGGTGTTTTGTTACAGCCGCAAATTATTGACGAAGTTCGTTATGCCGACGGTCGAGTAGAAAAAAGAGCCGTTAAAGAGGTTAGACAAGTAATTAGTGATCGTACAGCCGAACTCATTGACGCGATGTTGGTTTCTGTGGTCGAAAATGGCCACGGAAAGCCAGCTCGTGTTCCGGGCTATTATATTGGTGGTAAAACTGGTACCGCCCAAGTGGCCAGTGCTGGTGGTTATGAAAATAATCAAAACATTGGTACCTTTGGCGGTTTTGGCCCGGTCAGTAATCCGCGTTTTGCCATGGTGGTTAGGATTGACAATCCACAGGGCATTCCTTGGGCCGAATCTTCAGCCGCCCCATTGTTTGGCGAAGTCGCTGATTTTTTGCTAAGATACTATCAAGTACCGCCGGAGCGGTAAGATTTAATATGTGTAGAAAACGTAGAACGTAGAAAACGTAGTTTTTTTTAAATGCGTTCAATCCAACAATCTACGTTTTCTACGATTTCTACGTTCTACGATAAAATATGGCCAATACCATTTCTCTAGGTGCCCTGCGTTTAGTTGGTGAAACTATTGGGCGAGGGGTTTTTTTTCCGGTCTGGTGGTATACCCGCGGGCTTTTTAAGGTTTGGCAACTGGTTAGCGGTTCGTTGCGAAATCAATTTGAAAATTTGGGTTTAGAAGTTTGGCTGAAAAATTTATTTGTTCCAATGTACGGCATTAATGATTTAGCCGGTCGAGCCATTAGTTTTTTGATCCGATTATTTATGATAGTTGTTCGTGGTTTGGTTTTAATTTTTTGGGCTGGCTTGCTTTTTATTTTTATTATTTTTTACTTGTTGCTTTTGCCAGTTTCTTTATTGGGCTTTATTTATCATTTGGTCGGAATTTTAGACCCAGCTTTTTATGTCTGAGGATTTAGTGAATAATTTTTCAGCCGCTCGTCGTCAAGCCGTCCTTTTGCAGGGTCGAATTTTTGTTTGGTCAGAAATCATGAATAAAGCCGCGCGAACCATGGCTCATTTACGAAAAAAAGCTGACACTTTGTTTACGGCGGTGGCCATGATTATAGGTATTGCTTCATTGGTTTTTTTTGCGACCCAAATTTTTCTGCTTGGTTCGGGTCACTTATTGCTTGATCCACAGGTTTGGCTAACACCAAATTCAACTTCTCTGGCTTTTTTTCTGGCTCTTTTATCTGGTGAGTTTGTGGCCTACCGTTTAATTGAAGTCACTCGTCAAAATCGAAAAATTCCTCGGCGGATTTATCAAGGTGCACCGCCAGAAATTATTGCCTTGGGTAATGATAAGAAAATCGAAAATATTGCCGCCGTCCTCGAAACCACTGTTTATAAAACTTTAGAAGGGGCATTTGAATTAGCTGAACGTTTTAATCATGCCGAAGTTTTGCCGTTGCATATTTTTTCTGCCTGTTTAACAGCCGATAAACCTCGGGTGGTTTTTGCTCGTTTAGGTGTTCAGTTTGACGATTTAAAACCGATTTTAGAAGAAGCTTTGGCTAAAGTAGTTGGTGGCGATTTAACATCTCTTAGCTTGACAAGCGAGGAAATTATTTTCCAATCTTTTATTGCGGCTTATCAACGAGGTGATGAAACAGTCTCGGTTTTGGATTTATTCCAAGCGGCTTTTCATGCCGAGCCTGCGATTGCTGATTGGTTATCAGCTAAAGAGATAACTGTTGATCAATTTGATAATGTGGTCGAATGGGTAAGGATTAACGAAGCCTTGCGTCAGCGTTATGAAAAATTTCGTCGAGCGGCGCTTCACAAGCCGGTCGGCGACATGAATCGGGCCATGACTTCAGTGGCCACACCCATGCTTGATCGAGTCGGTGATGACTTAACGGCTGATGCGGTTTACGGTCGTTTACCCATGCTAGTTGGTCGAGATAATGAGTTGGCCGAAATTTTTCGAGTTATTGAAGGCGGGCACCAAAGCGTGGTTTTGGTTGGTCAGCCCGGAGTAGGTAAAGATGCGCTTTTGGCTGGCATTGCCGAACGAATGGTTGAAGAAGATGTGCCAGAAATTCTTAAAGATAAACGTTTAATGGCTTTATCTTTACCAGCCTTGCTTTCCGGGGCTTCGCCAGCTGAAGCCCAAGAAAGATTAACCTCGGTTTTAATTGAAGTGGCCAGATCACGGAATATTGTTTTGGCGATTTCTGATGTTGAAAAAATTACCGGTATTACTAGCGGCACAGAACACACCATGGATTTAGCTTCAATTTTGGCTGATGCTCTAAGTCGAGGTATAACTTTTCTTATCGCGACTACTACGCCAGAGGCCTATACTGCCGCTGTCGAGTCTTCGGCCTTAGGTCGAGTTTTTCAGAAAATTAACGTACCCGAACCCGAGGTGGCCACGGCCATTCATATTTTAGAATCAAAAATGGCTAGTTTAGAAAATCAGAACGGTGTAATTTTTTCTTTTGATGCTTTGGAAAAATGTGTAACACTTTCTGATCGCTACTTACACGAAAGTTTTTTGCCAGCCAAGGCTTTTGAGTTGGCTCAAGAAGTGGCTTTGGAAACTAAACAAAAAAAAGGTTCCAATACTTTAGTTACTGGCGATGACGTGGCTCGGGTTTTGGCGCAAAAAACCGGTATTCCTTTAAATAAAGTAACTGAAGATGAGCGAGAAAAATTATTGAATTTTGAAGCCAGACTTCATGGTCGAGTGATTGGTCAAGAAGAAGCGGTTAAAGCCGTATCGTCGGCTTTGCGGCGGGCTCGGGCTGAGCTTCGAAGCGGCAAACGACCGATTGCTAATTTTCTTTTTCTTGGACCAACCGGTGTGGGTAAAACTGAACTAGCCAAAGCAGTGGCCGAAGCTTATTTTGGTAATGAAGAAGCCATGTTGCGTTTTGATATGTCAGAATATCAAGATACTGCGAGTATTCATCGTTTAATTGGTAATCCTGATTCTAAAGAAGGCGGCTTGTTAACAGAAGCCGTGCGACGCGAACCGTTTTCCATTGTTTTATTAGACGAATTAGAAAAAGCCCATCCTGATATTTTGAATTTATTTTTACAGGTTATGGACGATGGCCGTTTAACCGATGCGGCCGGTCGAACGATTGATTTTACCAGTACAATTCTAATTGCTACTTCTAATGCCGGAACCGGTTACATTCAAGAAGCCATCACGGCCAATCAAACCATGGAAGAAATTAAAACTCGATTAATGGAAGTAGAATTAAAAGGCACTTATCGACCAGAGTTTTTAAATCGTTTTGATGCGGTAATTGTTTTTAAACCATTGACACTTGATGACGTTCGCCAGATTGCTTATTTAATGATTCATCAATTAGGCGAACGAGTCGAAATGAAGGGTATGAAGTTTGAAGCCGAGGATGCGGCGGTTGAGGAGTTATCTAAAAAAGGCTTTGACCCACTTTTTGGTGCTCGACCATTGCGTCGGGTGGTCCAAGAAGAAGTTGAAAACGCTATTGCCAACGCCTTACTTTCCGGTGATGTTAAACCCCGCGACACCATTATTTTACGTGCCGGTGGGCAGGTTGAGATTAAGCATCCGTTATGACCCCCGCCAACCTGTCATTTTGGATAAAAGATTTTCTGCTTTTAGCGCCATATTTTTTGGCCGCCTTTTTTTTGTCTCTCTTATTGACTAAAGTTGTTCGCTATTTAGCGACTCGTTTTAAAATTATTGACGAACCAAATTGTCCGCGTAAAATTCATCAAAAGCCAGTTCCACTTTTGGGCGGTGCAGCAATTTTTGTCTCATTAGCGGCCGTAGTTTTTTTTCTTTTATTAAAAACTGAATATTTAACTTCTGGCGAAATTGGTTGGCCAGAATACACGGGTTTTTTTCTTGGCGGTTTAGTTTTGATGATTGGTGGGTTTCTTGATGACAAGTTTTCTTTGCCACCAAAGTTTTCGATTGTTGCTCCAATCTTAGCCGCGGGTTTGGCTGTAGCTTTTGGCATTCAAGTCGAAAAGTTAACCAATCCTTTTGGCGGCATAATTTATTTGGCCGCCTGGCAATCAGATGTTTTGGTTTTTGTTTGGTTGTTAACCGTTATTTACACCACAAAATTTCTTGACGGACTTGATGGTTTAGCGACAGGTATTGGTTCTATTGGTACTCTAATGATCATGTTGTTATCTTTGACCGTGGCTTATTTTCAACCCGACGTTGCTTTATTATCGGCCGTTGCTTTGGGGACACTTTTTGGTTTTCTGGTTTTTAATTTTCAGCCAGCTTCGATTTTTTTGGGCGAAGGCGGTAGCACTTTTATTGGTTATCTGATTGGTGTTCTAGCCGTCATTTCCGGTGGCAAGCTGGCGACCGCTCTTTTAGTTATTGGTATTCCGTTGGTGGATATTATTTTTGTCATTATTCGTCGCTGGCGACGCAGTGGTTTAAAATCAATTGTTCGTGGCGATCGCGAACATCTTCATCATAAATTATTAGAAGTTGGTTTTTCCGATCATGGAGTGGTTTTTTTCTATTACGCCTTAGCTGGTGGTTTTGGGGTTTTAACTTTATTTTTACAAAGTAAAGAAAAATTAATTGCCTTTGGTTTATTAATTTTGTTAGCCGTTTTAGCGGCCGTCGGTTTATCGACAAAGAAAAATATTACGAATTACGATTTATAACAAATCCTTGACTTCTATAAAAAAAATCGCTATAATTCGCCCCGTTATGAATTCTCAGAACCAAATTCGAAATATTGCCATTATTGCTCACGTTGACCACGGTAAAACTACCTTGGTTGATGCGCTTTTAAAGCAATCAAATACTTTTCGTGATGCTGATGCTCAGGGCACGACCATCATGGATTCCAATGAATTAGAGCGCGAACGGGGAATCACTATTTTTTCTAAAAACGCCTCCATTCAATGGAAAGGGGTTAAAATTAATATTGTTGATACGCCAGGACACGCTGACTTTGGTGGTGAGGTCGAGCGTATTATGAATCTGGTTGATGGCTGTCTTTTGTTGGTTGATGCCAAAGAGGGACCAATGCCGCAAACCCGTTTTGTTCTTCGCAAGGCTATCGAAGCTGGTCATAAAATTATTTTAGTCATTAACAAGGTTGATAAGCGTGACGCTCGGCCAGATTGGGTTTTAAATAAGACTTTTGATTTATTTGTTGAATTGGGTGCGAGTGACGAGCAAACTGATTTTCCAGTTATTTATGCTTCCGGGGTTAATGGCGTGGCTGGTCTTGAACCAGACATCAACACCATGAAAGATGTTTCAGTTATTTTTGATACAGTGGTAGAAAAAATTCCTGCCCCAACTGGTGATGCCACTAAGCCACTTCAGGTTTCTGTGGTTAATTTGCAGTACGATAATTACAAGGGTCGAATTGCCATTGGCCGAGTAGTTAACGGCACAATTAAGGCCGGTCAAAATATTATTCATATTGATCGTGATGGGGTTAAAAAAAATACTAAAGTTATTGCCATTCAAATTTTTGATGGCTTAAGCCGCGTCGAAGTTACTGAAGCTTCGGCCGGGGAAATTGTGGCCATCGCCGGAGTGGAAAATATTCAGATTGGCGAAACTATTGCCGATGTTAATGAAACCATTGCCTTACCAGTTACCAAAATTGAAGAACCAACCGTAAAAATGACTTTTGGTACCAACACCTCACCGTTTGCTGGTCGCGAGGGTCGGTTTTCCACTTCGCGTAATTTAAAAGAAAGATTAGAGCGCGAACTTTTAAATGACGTGGCTTTGCGAGTTGCTTCAAGCGAAACTGACAGTCGTTTTGTGGTTTCTGGTCGCGGCGAATTGCACTTGGCAATTTTAATTGAAAAAATGCGTCGTGAAGGTTATGAGTTTGAAGTTTCTCGGCCACAAGTTATTTTTCACGAAACCGAAAATGGTCGTCAAGAACCATTTGAAATGGTTTATCTTGAATGTCCAGAAATTTTGTCGGGTACGGTGATTGAAAAAATGGGTAAACGCCACGGTGAAATGAAAGACATGAAAGTCGAAAATAATACCGCCTTTTTAGAATTTGAAATTCCAACTCGCGGTCTTATTGGTTATCGCAGTGAATTTTTAACTGACACCAAAGGGCAGGGGCTTATTAATAGTTTGTTGGTTGGTTACAAACCATTTGTTGGTGAAATTGAAGCTAATACTCATGGTTCTTTAGTTTCCATGGAAAACGGTGAGTCAATTGGTTATGCTCTGCGTAATTTGCAAGAGCGTGGGGCTTTATTTATCGGCACTGGTGTGGAAGTCTATGCTGGTATGGTTGTTGGCCAATATTCGCGAGCTGAAGATGTTGATGTTAACCCGTGTAAAGAAAAACGTCTTTCCAACATGCGGAGTAAAGGTGATGGTTCGTCAGTGGTTTTGGAAACCCCGCGCCTCATGACTCTTGAAGACTGTCTGGAATATTTAGGTGATGATGAATTATTAGAAGTCACACCAAAAAACTTGCGGATTCGTAAAACATTTTTGGATTTTAATACTCGTCATCGAGAAAAGGCTAAACGGATTGGGTTGTAATTGGTTGGTAGGGATTAAGGGAGGTTAAGGGGAGTTAAAGAGAAATTTTTGAAAGTGGTTAAAATTAAGATATTTAAAAACACAAACTCCGTCAGTAGAATGACGGAGTTGTGTTTTTTCGGCCTCTCAATAAAACCGGAAAATTCCGTTGGTGGATCTGGCGGGACTCAAACCCGCAACTTCTGGTACCAACTCAGATGTGGTTATCAATTACCACCACAGACCCATAGCCGAGTCCGAAAAATAAATACAAAACAACTCCCAAACCAAAAACTATTTCTAGTTATGTGGGGGAGTTGGTTTTGTGGTACCAGAATTGGCCTATTGGAATAAACCACATCTGAGTATTTATATACAACCACAAAAATATTTAATTGTCAATATCAACTTGTGGAAAAAATTATCCATTTACGCCACCGTCACACTCTTGGCCAAATTTCTCGGACGGTCTGGATCGTAGTTGCGAGCTAGGGCAGTGTAGTAAGCGAGAAGCTGGAGTGGAATAACGGCTAAGAGCGGGGAAGTCATATAGTGAGAAGCCGGAATCCGGATTATTTCATCGATCGCTGAGGCAGGAAGTTCAACACCTTCTGGGGCAATGACAATTGTTCTGGCACCGCGAGCTTTAACTTCTTGTAAGTTGCTAATGATTTCATTTTTCTTTTCATCATCTAAAACAATACCCACGACTGGAAAATTTTCTTGGAGTAAAGCAATTGGTCCATGCTTTAATTCGCCGGCTTCATAAGCTTCGGCGTGGAGGTAGGCGACTTCTTTAATTTTTAAAGCCCCTTCTTTGGCAATAACCGCGCCCGGACCGCGACCGATAAAATAGACATCATTGGTGGCCGCTAAAATTTGTGCCAATTTTTTAGTTTGCTCTTCGGTCTTTTTTATGGTTTGAGCGATTTGTTCGGATAGACCAAGTAAAGCCCGGCCTAATTCGCGGCCTTGGCTGCGATTCATTTTTTCTTTATTTCGACCAAACCACAAAGTCAATAAAAGAAAAACTACGGATTGAGCAAGAAAAACTTTCGTTGAAGCTACAGCTTTTTCTGGCCCGGCATTAGTGTAAACACCACAACCAGTTTCCCGAGCAATAGCTTTGCCCACGCGATTGATAATGGAAAAAACGGTTAAGCCATTTTTTTTGGCTTCTTTAATACATTGCAAAGTATCGTGAGTTTCGCCAGATTGGCTAACGGCCAAAACCGCACAGTTGTTGGGAAAAAGTTGAGCCCGAACTTCTGAGGCCGGAACGGTTTGTAATGAATCAAAGCCACCGTATTCTTCCAGCCAATATAGACCTAATTCAGTCGCATATTTGGCCGTGCCACAAGCCACACCACGTAGATGCTTAGCGGAAAGCAATTCGTTTTTTCGGCCTTCCAAACCGCCAAGTTTAGCTGAACCATCATCGAGGAGTAAACGAGCGCCGTTGTTTATTGCTCGCAAGACCGTGTCTGGTTGTTCATTTATTTCTTTTAGCATGAAGTGAGAAAAAGGCTCGGGTGAAGTGGCGACTTCATCTTCAGCCAAGCGAATTGTTTGAGTTTCCCCGTTGTAGCCAGAAGAGGTGACAGTACAAACGCAATCTTCAGGCACCACAATAAAGCGTTTGGTGTGATTTATAAAAGCGTCTTCCAGGGAAGCAATAAACATTTCTTGTTCGCCAATGCCTAAAAGGATTGGGCTACCATGGCGAGCCACCACAATTTCATTAGGAAAATTTTTAGCCATAACCACCAAACCCCAAGTACCGCGCAGTTGGCTAACAGCTTTTTGCACAGCGGCTTCCAAAGATTGAATGCCTGAATTAAAAGCTTCTTCAATTAAATGAGCCACAACTTCAGAATCAGTTTCCGATTTAAAAGTATGATCCTGAGAAATTAAAAGGCTTCGCAGTTCGGAAAAATTTTCAATAATACCATTATGGACCAGGGCAATATTTTCTAAACAATCAGTGTGTGGATGAGCATTTGGGACAGTAACGCCGCCATGAGTGGCCCAGCGAGTGTGACCGATTGATAACGTCGCCTCACTCATTTTGTCTAAGTCATTATGCTCTCGTAGGGCCTGAAGTTTACCCACGGTTTTGGTGATAAAAAGCTGACCGTCAATTAAAGAAGCTATGCCAGCTGAATCATAACCACGTTCTTCTAGAGCCGTGAGACCTGGCAAGATAACATTTTGAATAATATTTTTTCGCGGGCCAATATAGCCAATGATTCCACACATATTTTTTTTGGGGGGTTAAGGGGGGTTTAGGGGAGTTAGGGGGGGGTAGGTTGGTTGGAAGAATAATATAGCACTTTGTTTGATAGTTGTTCAATATTTTTTAAGAAAGAATTTTTATGCTATAATTTTTCCATGTTCGATAATTTATTTTTTCAAATCGGTGGCGTGTTGGTGGTGGCTGGGGCTTTATCTTTTTTAGCTCGAGCTTTACGCCAGCCGTTAATCATTGCTTATCTGGTGGCCGGGGTTTTGGTTGGGCCAACGCTTTGGGCTTTTGTTCACGAGTCCGAGGCTTTTGACGCCCTGGCTAAAATCGGTGTGGCTTTTTTGTTATTTACGGTTGGTCTAGGTTTAAATTGGCGGCAGGTCAAAGAAATCGGCGGTGTTGCGGCCGCCAGCGGTTTGGCTCAGGTGTTTTTTACTTCATTGGTCGGTTTCACGATTGCTCATTTTTTTGGTTTTGATTTCACTACTAGTTTGTTTGTGGCCGTGGCTTTTTCTTTTTCCAGTACGATTATTATTGTAAAGATGTTGATGGATAAGGAACATTTGGACACTTTGTATGGCAAGATTGCCGTGGGTTTTCTTTTGGTCCAGGATTTGGTGGCCATGATCATTCTTTTGGTTTTGGGAGCGGTGAGCAAAGGCGGGTCACCAACTGATATTTTGGTTTGGGCCTTGACCAAAGGATTATTAGTTGTAGTTATTTTTTGGTTTGTTTCCAGTCGAATTATTCCGCACATTGTTCGCTTCGCGGCTAAGTCACAAGAATTACTTTTGGTTTTTTCTTTAGGTTGGTGTTTTGCTGTGGCCGGAGCACTTTATTTTTTTGGTTTTGGTTTGGAAATGGGGGCGCTTATTGCCGGCGTCTCACTTTCCGGTACTCAGTATCAGCGAGAAATTAATGCTCGAGTTCGACCATTGCGGGATTTTTTTCTGATTTTATTTTTTATTGTTCTCGGCACCCAACTCCAATTGTCAGACGCCCCAAGCTTGATTTGGCCAATTGTTGTTTTTTCTCTTTATATTCTTTTTGGTAATCCAATCGTCATGATGTTGGTTTTGCGCGCTTTGGGCTATCACCCGCAAACTGGTTTTTTGGCTGGGACAACGGCGGCGCAAATTTCTGAATTTTCTTTTATTATGTTAGGCGCCGGAATTTCTTTTGGTTTGGTTTCGTCATCGGCCTTAACTTTAGCCACCGGAGTTGGTCTTATTACCATTGCCGGTTCTGCTTATTTAGTTAAAGAAAATGAACGGCTTTATGAATGGCTGCGACCATTATTAAAATTTTTAGAAAAGCAACGGGTTAAGCACGCCGCCAAAGCCCAGCGTTTAGCGGCGCCAAAAATAATTTTATTTGGTTGTCACCGTTCGGGTAAAATTTTGCTCGAAGAAATCAAAAAAATGCGGCAAAAATATTTAGCGGTTGATTATGATCCGTCAGTGGTTGAAAATTTAGCCAAGCATAAAATTCCCGCGGTTTATGGTGATGCCGGTGATGAAGATTTTTTGCGCGGTCTGCAAATTGAAAAAGCCAATTTGGTTCTTTCAACCATTCCTGATGTTTCAGTTAGTTTAGAACTTCTCGGATATCTACGAAATAAAAATTTTAAAGGCACAGTCATTGTCGCCGCCCGCACAGCCGAAGAAGCAACCGATTGCTATTCAACCGGCGCCCACTTTGTAATTGTCCCCAGCCTTTTAGGTGCCGAAAGGTTTCGTGAGCTTTTGATTAAAAATAAAGATGTTGATAAGAAATGGCAAAGGGAAGGGAAAGTGGTTCAAAAGGAAAATATTGATTAAACTTGCTATATTCCGCTCAGCTTGCTGCGCGGCCTTCCTTATTTAAACTAGGGTGGTATGCGAACGGTTAAAAAATCTTGTAAAACTTTTATTAAATCTGTTTCTGTTAGTTTAGATAGTTTTTGAGAGCAATTCCT
>JAZDEQ010000015.1:0-11832 GCA_043808565.1 Candidatus Uhrbacteria bacterium
AAATCGTATTCCTTATACTGATGACAAATTCAATCTCCTTTGCGCCGGTCTTTGGAACTTCCATTTGCAACAGACAATCTAACTCATCCTTTAGGATAATTTAGGTTGTCTGCGGCTAATGATTAAATGACAACGGGTCTAGTCTTTCTTCTGAAAAAATTTAAAATTTCACTGGAAAAAACCATCCAAATTGGCAAAAAAGCTGTTGCAAAAATGTTTTCAGGGCTGCGCGAAGTCGGATCTGAAGAAAAAATTTATAATATTAAAAGCTTGTGTAAAAAATTTCTTATTCCAGACGCTGATGTCCGTGCCCTTGCTCTTGAAGAAATTAAAACAAGACAGGCTTATATCGAAAGTCTTCAAGCTAAAAGTGCCGATAGTACGAAGAGGCGTGATCCTTTCGACCCAATTAAAGGCGCTGTGGCGCAAGAACAGTCTGCAATCAATATTATACGCAGAGAATTTTCTGAAAAATCATCAAGAGCTCCTGATTTCATACCAAGAGGCGATTTGCTAGATCTTGATGATTAATAAATACAAAGGCTATTTTTAAATTACTTCGACACCAAAACTTGCGGTTACAGCCACAAAAACCCCAGAATCTTCTGGGGTTTTTGTTTTACATATCGTCCCAAAAGTGCTAAGTTTTAGGAAACAAAAATAATCTAAAAATATGGACTATCGTGAAGAATCATTAAAACGGCATAAAGAATTTCGGGGCAAAATTGAAATCAAAAACAAATTTCCGGCCATTCAAACTCGTGATGATTTGAGTGTGGCTTACACGCCGGGTGTGGCCGCGGTTTCTTCGTTTTTAGCCGAACATCCTGAAGAAGCTTACGACTATTCCATCAAAGGCAACACCATTGCCGTGGTTTCCGATGGCTCGGCTGTCCTTGGGCTTGGTAACATTGGTCCGTATGGAGCCTTGCCAGTCATGGAAGGTAAGGCTTTGCTCTTTAAAGAATTCGGCGATGTTGATGCTTATCCGATCGTTCTTTTCACTCAAAATACTGAGGAGATTATCAAAACCGTTAAAGCCATGGCTCCGACTTTTGGCGGCATTAATTTGGAAGATATTTCCTCGCCACGTTGTTTTGAAATTGAGGAACGTCTTATTAAAGAATTAGACATTCCAGTTTTTCACGACGATCAGCACGGCACAGCCATTGTAATTTTGGCGGCTTTAATTAACAGTTTAAAATTAGCCCAGAAAAATAAAGCGGAAATTAAAATGGTTATTTGCGGCTCAGGCGCGGCTGGTATGGCCACTACCAAATTGCTTCTTCATTATGGAATAAAAAATATTGTTCTGGTTGATTCCCAAGGTATTGTCAGCAAAAATCGAACGGATTTAAATGATGAAAAAATAAAAATGTTGGCCGTGACTAATCCAGAAAATCTTGAGGGTGATATGGCGGCCGCTTTAAAAGATGCCGATGTTTTTATTGGCGTCAGCGCGCCAAATATTTTAAAGCCAGAAATGATTAAAATCATGGCCGCCAAGCCAATTGTTTTTGCTATGGCCAATCCGGTTCCTGAAATCATGCCTGACTTGGCCAAAGAAGCCGGCGCCTTTATTGTGGGCACTGGCCGCAGTGACTTTCCCAACCAAATCAATAATGTCTTGGTCTTCCCTGGTCTATTCCGCGGGGTTCTTGATAATAAAATAAAAGTCATTACCAATGAAATAAAAATCGCCGCGGCCGAAACCCTGGCTAGCTATTTACCTGAATCAGAATTAAGTCCAGAAAAAATTCTGCCCAGTGTTTTAGATAAAAACGTTAGCCAAGCCGTAGCTAAAAAAATGTCAGAATTTAAAAAATAAAAACCAAAAAATCAGGCCCAAAAATTTTTGGGCCTGATTTTTTATTTCACGATCCGGCTCGGGCTAAGGTAAACCCCCAAACCACTTCGGCGCCAGCTATTTTAAGAGTCTGAGCGGCCGCGTCCATGGTCGCGCCGCTCGTTAAAACATCGTCGCAAATTAAAACATGCGGTGGAATCAAACCAGTCGTAGAAAAAATTCCATCTAAGTCGCCAACCAGCCGTTCGTCAGAACTTCGACCAGCTTGTGGATCTGTCCACTCAACACGTTCCAACAAATCCAAATATTCACTGTCGATTCCCTTAGCCACGGCTCGAGCGATAATTTCTGCTTGATTAAAACCCCGCTCGCGCTGACGGGCGGCATGAAGTGGAATGGCCGTAACGTACCAGTCGATTGGTGGCAAAATAAATTGTGGCTTTTGTTCACTAATAAATTTTAATAAAATTTTCTCGGCCATTGGCTCGCCATTAAATTTCCACGATTGAATAAGCTGGCGCAAAATTGGCTGATGATAAAAACCGAGCGCGGCACTGCCGTCCAAAAAAGTTTTATCAGCACACAGTTTGCAGGTCTCCCCCTCCTCGTTTTCGGTGTGACAAAAAGGACAAACCAGTAAACTTTTTTCCAAAACAAAAGAGGCACAGTCAGCACAAATTTTCTGTCCCTCTTTTTGACAATTTAAACAATAAACCGGAAACAAACCATTGCGCAAAAAATTCCAACTTTTTACTGCCAAGTCGCGGAAGTCACTTTCCATAAACCAGCCTCCTTAACATAAGCCAATAAAAGATTTTGATATTTAATCGAACTATTCTGCGGGCTACCAACCGATTCTTCGCGCTGAGTGGAAACGGAAACTTGGGCTGTGCCGGCCGCTTCATCGAAGGTTGCGACTTCGACCGATAAAACTCTGGTCGTTACCCCATAATAATTAGCTGTCGGTTTGGCTGAAACAATATAATTTTCCGTTTCTAATCGTAAACCACTAGCCATAAAATCCAAAACATCTTTAAGATTAGCAAAATCACTGTCGGTAGAAAAACTACCATAACGCTCGGCAAAAGTCATGGCTAAACTTTCCAAACCAGATTGATTAACCTTAACTTGCTGGTCAGTTAAAACCGGAGTTTCGATTTTTGGTGTCTCGCGAGGCGCGGCATTAACTGCCGCTTGTTGATTGGCAGTGACAGAATTTTGAACCTGAACAGTTTTTTTAGGCCACAGGAACCAAAAGAATAATAATAAAAGCAAGAGGACAAGTAGACCGAGGATACCGATAAGGATTTTTTTGTTTTTAGACATATCGTGTTATTTACGTAGAAAACGTAGAACGTAGAACGTAGAACGTAGATTGTCGAAGGATCAATGATTATTTTTTTCTCTGCCAACAATCTACGTTTTCTACGCCTTCTACGATTTCTACGATCAGTAATTACAACTCCGCCAGCGACTGTTTAATCCGCTCGGCTTCAGCCTTACCGGCTTCTTCGCGCGTGGCAAATTCAACGACCGGCGGTTCGGCTTCTTCGAGCGGGGATTTTTCTTCGACGGTTTCGATTTCAGCGGTTTGACCTTCGGCGGCTTTCATTTTAGCCTCAAATTCTTTTTGAGTTTTTTCCATTTCCAATAATTGTTGTGGGTTGGTGGTTACCAACTGATCTTCGGTATAAGAAGCCACGACTTTTACGGCCACATGTTTTTGGCCAGCAAAAAATAAACCTTCGCCAATACCTGACTCGAGCAACAAATATTTTTCTCCGTCGGTTAAGTTAAAGGTTTTTTGGATCAGGTCAACAGCGGCTGGCGATTGTTTTAACAAAATTTGAATAGCTGAGTTAGTAACAATAGCTTGGCCGTAAGAAGAAAGCAAAAAGTCGTTAACGTCTTGAGTAATTGTCGTGACACCTAAATAATATTTTCGACAGCGCTTAACCAAAGCATAAATAAACTTGGCCGAATCTTCGTGTTGCATAAGCCACCAGGCTTCATCAATCACCAAAATTCGTTTTTTGCGTTCTGAACGCACGGTGTTCCAAATATAATTAATAATGGTGTAAATGGCCATTGGCCGCAATTCATCTTCCAAATCACGAACAGAAAAAACCACTAACTGATTTTGCATTTCTACCGTCGTGGAAGAATTGAGAATGCCGGCAAACGTACCGTCAGTATATTTTGTTAGCCGAGCGACTAAATTTTCTGCGCCTTCCATGCCCCGAAGAATATCTAAAAAGTCTGACAAAATTGGCGCCTCAACCGCGGTCAAATCAACCGTATCGGCAGTAATATCCTTTTTAGCATAAGCTTCGAGTAAAGCCCGATCGAGCAAGGAATCCTCCTCAGGTGTAAAACCTAAGGTAGTACTCATGCCCAATTGCTGACCGATCATGATTCTCAGCAAACCTTTCAGGGTAATAACCGCACTGCGAATAATATCTTCCACCCTCACTTCCTCGCCCTTGGGCCTGGGTAAATCAAAAGGATTAATTTTAGCTTGACCGGCCAAAGAAATATTAATGTAGGTACCACCTACGGCATCGGACAAATGTTTATATTCCATTTCTGGATCGATCACAATCACTTCCGTACCCATCATGAGCGAACGCAAAATTTCCAACTTTACCATGTAGGATTTACCAGCCCCGGCCGTAGCAAAAACCACAGCATTACCATTTTGTAAACTAAAACGATCAAACAAGATCAAAGAATTGTTGTGACGATTAATCCCATAAAGAATGCCGCTATCCGAAGTCAGATCGGATGAAATAAATGGAAAAGACGCGGCAATCGGCGAAGTGTTCATGTTATACGAAATCAGTAATTCATCGTTGCAAAGCGGCAAAGTTGAATTAAAACCTTGCTCGCTTTGATAAAGACCTTTTTTGCTATAAAGCAATTTACTACCAAATTCAGATTCCAGATCATTGGTTAATCTATTTAATTCTTCGAGATCTTTAGCATAGATCGTGAGATAAAAAGCAAACTGAAAAAAATGTTCAACCCCTTGAGTTAAGGCATCGCGCAAAGCCTCAATATCTCGCAGGGCGGTTTCTCGTAACGGATCACGAGGTTTACCTTTATCGGCGTCAATGGACAATCCGGCCTCTAAATAACCGACGCGTTTCTGTAGTTGTTTTAAAATAATATTGGCCTTAACCGGATAAAAATACATGGCCAAGTCAAAAGTTTTATTAAGATTAATAATCGAGGCCGACCAACCCAAACCAATGTAGCGTGGATAAGTAATAATAAAAATGGTTCGCAAATAAATACCTGAAAGCTGCAAACAATCCGGGGTAACCTTAAAAGACGCCGGCGCAATTATATCGCGAACCGTAACTACACCCCGTCGATACAGTCGCTCTTCTTCCAAAGTCGACTTTTCTTCGGCGGCTTTAAGCGCTTCGGGCGAAGGTGATTTAATTACCGGAGCAGTAGAAGCCGCCGGCTGTTTATCTAATTTTTCTAGTTCAATGGGCATAACTTTTGGAAATTTCTAATTAGTGGGAATGTCAAATGTCTAATGAAGGATTGTTTATATTTTTTGAGATTTCCGACATCCATCATTAGACATTGGAAATTAGACATTAGACATTTCTCATCAAACCCTCGGCAATTCTTCAAACCGGACTTTTTCTATGTCACCCAGTTTTTCCGTATTAAAAATATCGGGATTATAACATTCGTAAAAAAGTTCAATAAGACTTTGGGTATTCAACAATACTCCACCTACGCCCATACTAGTTAACTGCCCGTTAATATTTTCCACTCGTTCTAATAATTGTTCTCGGCGTTCAAAAAATTGTTTTTCTTTTAATTTAATACCGACCATTGGCGAAAGGACTTCGGAAAATCTGGTCCAAAAATTTTTTTGTTTATTAGTGGCTGGATTGTACGGCACTGACACATAAAAACGTTTTTGCATAATTTCACCCATTTCAATCAATTCTTTAACAAAGCCACGATAATCAGCGATCTGATTTCTTAATAGTTCGTTGGTTATTTCTTTTTGCCGACCCGACAAAAAATTTAAATAAGGATCAACATTCATTTTTCGTGACTGGACAACAATTTGTAATGGATATTCTAAACCATTTAAAAAAGTCATGTAAGCTTGAACAATGGCTTCTTGTTCATCGGCTGACTTAAGAGAAAAATTAATACTCGAAACCATCAGCACGGCTCGTAAAGTGCCGTCTTTCATAACCACCACATCATCACGAATTTCTAGAATATCTAAATATCGTTGCGTGGCCGGACCGGGTTTATTTGGGGCTTGATTGGGCATAACTTTATCGGAAATGTCTAATTAGTGGGAATGTCTAATGTCTAATGAGGGATTGTTTATATTTCTTTCAAAATTTCTAACCTTCCGTCATTAGACATTGGAAATTAGACATTAGACATTAAATAACTATTCTTCTTCCGGTTTAAACGCTCCGCCGGTATTTACTAATAAAGTCAGTTCTTGCAAATGCGAACCGGTCAACAAAGTTTTTCGAACCGCTGGGGGTGGCGGTAAAGCCGGCGGGGACACCATGCCTTGTTTGACTTCAAAAGTTGTCATGGTTTTATCCCAAACCCGTAATTTTGGTTTACGCAAAGACTGAATAAGATTAAGCAGAAAAAAATGAAAAGGCATGCCATTCATTTTAATAAAAGCAAAAGTTATAGTAATCAAAAAAGTTGGAATACCAACCGCCACAAAAGGAATCAATCGAAAAATTTTATAAAAAGTCACTTCAAGTAAGGTGCCAACAACTAAAATAACAAACTGACGAACCGATAACGGCCCAACAATCCGGTCTTCGACATCGATAAATTGTGGCACCACGTACTGTCCGGCCATATTTTAAAAACGCAAATCATTATTTAATGAAGCAATGGCTTTAATCTCGGCGGCTGAAAAAACTTCTTCCCCTCGTTCGGCTCGAGCCTTGCAAACTTCCTCAATTGGCCGGCCAGAGATTAAAGCTTCTTTTGATAACTCCAGATAAAGATGATTAATTGGTGAAGCTTGCCAGGCTTTGATGCCAACAATTTTTTTGCCAAAACCTTGCTCTTCTAATAATTCAATCTTGTCGCGTAATTTAGTTGCGGCTTCATGCGGATCAGAAGACAATCGTCGAAACTCGGTCACGGAAAGATTTTGCAATTCCTCAATTGGGCCGGCTAATTTTCGGACAAAAGAAATATCCTCAACTCGACGTTGACCGGTCGCCGAGACCGGCAAACTGCTGGGTGACATGACGGGAATTTTTTGAGTTGGTGCTGGGGGTTTAGACAAAGGAAGATTTTCTGAAATCTGGATTGGTTGAGAAGGTTGAATTTTTGCCGCAGCTTTTTCTTGAAGATCTTTTTTGGTCTGCGCCACGGCCGCTTGTTGCAAAACTTGATTATTTTCCTCAACCATTTTTTCTAAAGTCTCGATTACTTTAACCAACATACTGCCTTGCAAACCAAGTCCGCCTTGCTCTCGATTTTTTTCCAATAAATCCCTGGTCGCAAAAACATCTCGCACCCCACGCCAGCGAGAATCAACCGCCACCACTAATCTTTTTTGAAAATCTTCGTCAGGAGAAATTAACCCAGTTTCACGAACTAACCGCTCAACCACTTCGTTTACCGAACCAGCTGGTTTAACCATCGCCGCTTTTTCTTTAACCAAAATTGTGGCTTGAGCAATTTCCGCCTCATCAGATTTCTGAAAAAAATCTTCCATTTTTTTTGCTTGCGCCGCCAGAGTCGGCGGCTGAATGACGGCGGGTGGTTGAGACGGAGATGACGGAGTAATTTTTGGGGTTGGATCATCAATCGTTGGAACCTGAGAAGCCGACACCGCAGTCATCTCCTCCCCCTTGCGAAGGGGGAGGTTATGGAGGGAGTAGAACGGCACTGTCGCCACCCTCTCCACAATAAGCTCCACCACCCGCTCCGCCACCTCTTCAGAAAATTCCATACCACCCACTTTTCGCGAACGTAAAAGTGCGGCTTTAATTTCCTCAATTTTTCTTTCACCCTTAACAAAAGCTGATAAAATAAAAATCAAACGGCTCCGTAAAATTCCTTCAAACTCTTTAACATTCCATTCTATTAAAGCGGCTTCAACATAATCTTCGGCCGAAAATTTTGGTAAATCGACGATTTTAATATTGGCAAACTTACTCAAATCACCGCCCCAAACTTTAATCTGCCCAGCCACGTCACCAACCAGCGAAGCGATTGGCAACAAACGATTCCCAGCCAATTCAATGGCTAAATTTCTGGCTGTTTCCCAATCACAATCAACTTCGGCCATAATTGTCGAAGGCAAAAGTTCCAAATCTTCTTCACCCAAAACCACCTCCTCAACGATTTCCGAGAGAGCCAAGCTGTCGTTGTCTTTAATTTTATTTTCCCTAGCCAAATTAGCAATCCAATCATCGGCCACTGGATCAAGCAAAAAATCCTGGACCGCTTCTGGCAAATCGGAAAAAAGTTTTTCGGGCATGATATTAAGGTTTAATAAATTTTACAGTAAAGTTGATTCCTCTCGTTGACGACGACGTCTGACTGCTTCTTCTTGTCTTTCTTCTTTTATTTTTTTCTTGATTTCTTTAATTCTTTCTTCCATTTCAGGAAGAGTGGCATAAGTTGTTCCGTTAATTTGCGTTCCTATTGTGCGACTACTCAAAGCTGCCTGAAGCTGCTTTATTTCTTCTTTAATTGATTCCTGTTTTGCTCTGGCGGCTATCTCTTCAGAAGATTCTCCTGGGAAAGCTTTGGCCACAAATGTTTCCGTTCCTCTCGCCGCACTACTTGCCACATCACTTACAGCGCTCGCAAAACCACCCGCCGCCTTACCAACCACACTATTTTTCACTTTCTCTCTTTTCTGAGCCGCCCAGCCTGGCTCATCAGCGCGTTCCATTCTTTCTGCTTCTCTACCAACCTGAAGCTTGGTTTTATCTTCTTTATTTAACATAAAAGGAAGACCCATTTGATCAATCAATTCCACAGTTCGTTTGATATCGGCTGGTGTATTTGGGGTTCCATCAGGTTTGGTTTCGCCAAAAATTTTAATTTTTAAATCTTCAAGAGCCTTTTTTGCATCAGCTTTTACCTTGGGATCAGAAGAGCCTTTATATTTTTTAACTAAGGCTCTAGCCATTTCAATACCTTTTTCTTGAATAACCGCATCCACATCAGCCGACGATTCGCCTTTTGCTTTTAATTCGTTCATGAGTTGAATAACGGTTTCTGGACTACTGACCGCGGCGGCCGCTAAATCTTTTTTATCGTCAGAGGCCATGGTCATTGTTTTACTTCCAGGGGCGCTTGGCTGAAGACTAAAGGCTTGAGTAGCGGCATTTGGATTTGGCTTGGTTGGATCGCCAGATCCACTGGCCACGGCTAAATTAATACGAATTTGAGCTCGTTCTTTAGCATTCTTACCTTGTAATAACGGCGCTAAAATTTTCGTTTCTTTATCAGCCGCGCTCATACCGCTTAGTCCGAGTTTATCACCAACTGCTTCAAGTTGATCTTTGTGAGCAGTTCCTCTGCCCTCGGTTAAAAATTTGGTAGCCAAAGCACTGCCTGGCGCCAAAGATCCAGCCCCAGCTATGTCGGTAGGTGTAACACTGGAAAGATCTGATTCGGCTTTTTGCATTACGGATGGTGTCTTTTCGGATTCGGCTTTTGTTTTGGAACCTTCGGCATCGGCTTTATCAATTTCTTCTTGCCCTTTTTTCCAACGATCTTTTACTCCCGTACCTAAATAATTTTTCTCAATAGCTTCTTTCATTGTAATATCTCTTCTGGTCTGTTTTCCGTCTTTATCTGTTTCAGAAACCCAATATTCCATTCCTTCAATGTGTTTTCTAACGTCTTTATTAGCAAACTGGGATTTGGCCAAACCCTTAACATCGTCTTCGTCCTTAACATCTTCTAAAGATCCAAAAACTGTTGGCATTTTTTTCTTTAAGGCGTCCATTTGTTTCTTGGTTGCCGGATCAGCGGCAAAAGTTTCTTCCATTCGACCCTGTGCGGTTTTTCCACCAGAAGAAGGCTTCTCTAAAATCTTCTTCAATTCTTCAGGCTTAAGCTCATCCATAACATCATCTCGCCCCAAAGCTTCCTTAAGTCGAGCTGAATACTGACGATTGTTAACGTCAAAAGCCGAAGGGCCACCTTTGAGGTAGGCGATTAAAGAATCCTTGTCCATTGGCTTTTCCTTAACTGTAGCTTCAGCTTCAGCGGCTTCCTTGGCTTTTATTTTAGCTGATTGAGTAGTAAAAAAACCTCGTGCAAAAGTTGGCGTTAAACCGTGCGCTCCAATCCTCCCCATAACCCCACCGGCCCAATTCCTGGTTTTGGCCACACCTCGGCCAAGTGTTTGATTATAAACGCCTTTACCGGTAGCCTTGGCGCCTTTCCAACCATAACCATACTTAGCGGCCAAGGCCGCACCGGCCACTGGGGCAGTAGCAATTGGGGTGGCCCATTTTTTGGCGGTGCCGAGCATGCCGGAAATTCTTTTATCACTGGCCGCACTGCAGGACTTACTAGCGGCATCAAAGCCAACAAAAATTAAAGCAATACCCACCACAAAACCAATCATTTTATCCATGGTCATGGAGGCGAGCAAACTGTTAGAATCTAAACCTTCGCCGGCTGGAGCATTGGAAGTGGTAAAGCCAGCTTCGGTGGCGATATTGCCGCTACCAGCCACGGCCAAAGCCAACCAAAGAAAAAAAGTTAAAATTGGCCCAACTTGAAGAGCGCACTTAAAATTATTCCACCAGTCAGTATAAGCTTGGGTATTTTTCAAAACCCCTTCTGAACCTTTCATAAACCAGGCCAACGGAGCAACTGTAATTAAGGCCCAAAGCAAAACAATGCGATAGGCAAAAATAATCGTGAGAAACAACATGGTCACCAAGACAATCAACATCATCATAAGCGCCACGACAGACGCTGAAAACATATCAAACGAAGTTGGCCCGGTGCCATTGGCACCAAAAATTCTTTCGGCATTACCATTAGCTTCTAAAATTGAAGTGATGCCAAATAGTTGGATGAAATTTCCACCGGCAATATCTTTAACTGCATTAACAAAAGTCAGGGTCATAACCTGACTAAAATCAATCATAATGCCACAAAGCGTACGACTGAAATTTATAACAATAGCTGTGCCAAGCAAACGCGGAATTTGTTCGCGCCATTTAAAACGATCCATGCCCAAAACAGTTCCAAAAGCAATCAAAATTAGAATAATTACGTAAAACATGTTAACTGCATCACGAACAATCGCCCAGCCCATACCCACGACCGGTGAGTTAACAAAATTGTTATATTGCAAAAGAGGAATGGTTAAAACACCAATCATGAAAACCACTATCTGCCCGACCATTAAAGCCATGCTAACCAAAAGCCCTGATAATATATCAAGAAACGTGTCAATCCAACCAGGTGTTTGTTCATGTTGGGTAGCTGAGGTGTCTATACCAGAAACAGCAAAAACTATTTGAGTTGTACTTAAAAAAATTAAACCAACAAAAAACAAAACCAAAAAAATCTTTTTTTGCTTCTGACTGGGCACTAAAGCTTGCGCTAAAATCCGAAAGAGTATTCCTCTCATAGATGAGCATAGTATAGCACAAAAAAGGGACTGAAGGGATGGAAGGGATGGAAGGGATGGAAGGGGTGTGGAAAACCCTATTGTTACGAATTACGAAAATTGTCGAATATACGAATTTGGTTTTTGTTGAAAGACACAAAGGCAACAAAGAGAACAAGAAAAATAGTTTTTTATCTTCTTTTTGCCACCATTGTAACTCTTGAACCAAAAATTCGTATATTCGTTACTTTTCGTAATTCGTCCTGACTTCTGCCAATTAGTATGACAAGCCAAGTTTTTTTAATAAACCCTGAGCTTCAACTCCGATTTCCGGAGGAAGGCTGAATTCTTCTCCTGTTTTGATATTAACGATTCTCGCATCAATTACATTTTTTAAAAT
>JAZDEQ010000016.1:0-43767 GCA_043808565.1 Candidatus Uhrbacteria bacterium
ATCCTTATGAGAAAGATTACTCTTGCCCTCCTTAAACAGGACATAACCACCAAAGCCGGCATCAAAGCTAAACGCCACAAGGCCGGATGGGATGAAAACTATTTGTTAAAAACATTGGGGATTTAAGTGCGATTGCCCTGGGGGTGAGGGCATTGACTTTTTCCTCAAAAAGAGCTATCATTAGCCGTTCGTCTCAGACCGGATTGTCCGGTTTTTGACGGTGTTCCACTACCCTTTTCGGACCGGAGGTCCAAATGTTCGGTTCGCATAAAGACACTTCTCGAACAATCGAATTCCTCACCATCTACTCCGCAATCCTAACGGCCATCATCATAGCCGGAATCCTGGTTACCATGGTCATAAAAAACGAACAGGGCAAGGAGTTCGACAGGATCACCAAAGAGAAGGCAGCGGCCGAAGCCGGCCTGACCGCGGAAACGGCAAGGCTCAAGTCTATCGAAACGAGCATAGAGACGGTCAATGAAGAAACACGGGCCGAATTCGAAAAAATGACCCGTGACTTCGAGACGGTTCCGCACTGGTTGGCTGTAGTCAACTTCGGTATGTTCCCGGCTCTCCCCGAATTCGAAGATGTGGGACACGAGGAAACCAATATTGGCATATTCACAAAAAGAGAACAGGGATTGCCGCTGGTTTACGTGACCAACACCGGCAACATGACCCTCAAGGTCTCATGGCCCAACATCATAACGGCCATGATCAGACAATGTGCCGCAGACGACGAGTGCCCAGCCGACAACGGTAACCTGTACGACTTGGGAGTGTACTTCTACGCCAACAGCGGCACCCCTCGCGACAAAGCCCTCGTCCGAGCCCTTGTCGCAGTTGCAGAGAACGTGGTTCTGGTGAACCAGATCACCTACGCCTTCAACGAAGTTCCAGACAAAGATCTGAAAGACGTCCTTCCAAAGGACAAAGCAACCAAGAACATCAACAGCGCCTGGAACGCTTCGAAGGCTGACCTTGCCACTCCTCCCGCTGACAAGTGGGCACCTGGCAATCACGGTTATGAGGGCTTCTTCCGACGACGTTATGGGTCAAACCCCGCCCTCATTCTTGTCTATAAGGCGGGGATCGCCCTCGCGGCCCACAAGTACGGGCTCGAGAACAGCGGCCAGATGCTGGCCGAAGCCATCGCTGATCTCGAGAAGACAACGACAGGCCTCGACCAAAACCAGAAGCAGTGGCTTCTGGACACTCTCAATTTCGCCGCCACCCATCCGGCCAAATAACTTTCCCCCTCCGCCAAGGAGGGATGCTCACACGTGCCGCGTTCATCAGAACGCGGCATTGGTTTTTTTAAAAATAAACTCCAACACTCCACGACTTCACGACTCCATCACTTCAACACTCCCAACTCTTGATTCCTTCCCAAAAAAACGCTACACTTTTCCCGTTATGAACATCGGAATTCTCACCTTTGGCCGGCCGCCAACTCGCGAAACTGAACCACCGTATGAATCCAAGCGCTTGTTTGAAGCGGCCAAAGCCCGCGGTCATGAAGCGCGAGTTTTTTGCGAACCTTTTTTTGCTTTTCGGGAAATCAATGGTCAGCGAGAAATTTTTTATGATAACCAACCCATGCCGCCATGCGATGTAATTATTGCTCGCACTAATTTAATTGAGGATCAAGGGCTCCACTCAGCCACCGTCGACCTTCTTTATACGGCTGGTTATAAAATTATTAATAGCGAAACAGTTGACACTTTAACTACTAAAAATAAACTGACTCGCAAACTTTTAATGTCTCAAGCGGCTATTCCCATGCCACGCTCGACAATTATTCGAGATATCAGCACGGCCACGATTGAGGCGGAAAAAATCGGTTTTCCGATTATTTTAAAAACCCCAAATGGTTCTGGTGGTCGTGGCGTTTTTTTGGCGGAAAATTTAAAAACTCTTTTACCAATTGTTGACTACCTCACGGCTGGTCAAAAAATTCCGGTTCTTCTCGAGGAATTTATTAAAGAAGCTGAAGGTAAAGATCTTCGGGCTTTTGTGGTTGGTGATAAAATTATCGCGGCCATGGAACGCGCCGCCAAACTTGGTGATGTTCGTTCCAACATCCACGCTGGCGGCCAAGGTTATCTAGTCGAATTAACGGCCGAAGAAAAAGATCTAGCCATTCGCGCCGCTCGAGCCGTGGGTTTAGAAATTGCTGGCGTAGATATTATTCGCTCTAGTCGTGGACCACTAATTCTCGAGGTTAATGCTCGCCCTGGTTTTGAAGGCTTGGAAGCGGCTACTGGTGTTGATGTGGCTGGTGGTATAATTGAGTATGTTACGAATTACGAAAAGTAACGAATATACGAATCTTTGAACTCGGTAAATTTGTAACTATGCCTTCAAACAAAAAACCAAATTCGTATATTCGGCACTTTTCGTAATTCGTAACAAATATGCGCCTCTTGGACGGCAAAACTTTAGCCAAAAAAATTCGCGCGACCGTAAAAAACGAAGTCGCTAGTCTGGCTACCAAACCTGGCCTGGCCGTTATTTTGGTTGGCAGTGATCCAGCTTCGCATCTTTACGTTTCTTTAAAAGAAAAAGCTTGCTTGACGGCGGGTATAAATTTCACTAAATATCTTTTCCTGGCCCAAACAACTGAAGCTGAATTACTACAAAAAATTAATGAGCTAAATCAAGATCAAAAAATCAACGGTATTTTGGTTCAACTTCCCTTACCCAACCAAAACGCCGATAAAATTATTGCCGCCATTAATCCCAACAAAGACGTTGATGGTTTTCATCCAGAAAATCTGCGGCGACTTGAAGCTAACGAAACCTGTTTGGTTTCACCAGTCGTTTTGGGGGTCATGGAACTTTTAAAAAAAACTGGTGAATCATTAAATAATAAAAAAGCTGTTCTGGTAATGAGCCAAATTTTTGCTCGACCATTTACAGCTGTTTTTAATCAACAAAAAATCCAGACAGAAATAGTTTCAGCTGATGACCCGAATATTTTTGCTAAAACAAAAAACAGCGATATTTTAATTACTGCTGTTGGTCGGCCAAATTTAATTGTCAGTCAAGGATTAAAAAACGGAGCTATTGTTATTGACATTGGAACAACTCACCTCAATGGTAAAGTAGTTGGCGATGTTGACATATCTTCGATTGAATCGACGGACGGTTGGCTTACTCCTGTTCCGGGCGGGGTGGGACCAATGACGGTGGCTTTACTCCTGCGAAACGTTTTGGCTGCTTCAAAGCAACATAACTTGCCACCAACAGCGCCAAAAAATTAAATGATTCGGCTGTATAAGCCGAAGTCGAAAAAGCCTCCAGGGCTCCAATGTTTGGGGTAATAGCCAAAACCAACATACTGCCCAAAAAATCCAAAGCGATCCAAACGATCGCGTTTTTTATTCTTTGAGAAAGTTTAATAGCAAAACCTGGACGGAAATACAGCCAGCCAAAAAACAGTGTAGCCAACGGAACATTAACCATGGCCATCATGAGAAAAGCATTATTATAATCAAAAATCATCCAAGCCGAAACCGCCAACAAGTTAAGGCCGTAGATAAAAGCAAAGTTTATTAGCCAGAAAAGAAAAAGACGTTTGAAGTGCATATTTTATTTTGTTACGAATTACGAAAAGTGCCGAATATACGAATTGGGTTTTTTATCGAAAGGCACAAAGATAACAAACTGATCTAGAGGAATATTTTTTCATCTTCCTTTGTCATCATTATAACTTTTGAACTCCAAATTCGTATATTCGTTACTTTTCGTAATTCGTAACGTCTTTATAAACTAAATATTGTTTGTACAATACCACCGACAAAAATCATCACTAACAACCAAACTAAAGGCCGAGGAACATTTAAACAGTGGTGGGTTTTGAAAAAAACATTATGACGCATTTTTTCATACACGGCAATCACCAAAAGACCAATCAGGCCGCCAAAAACTCCGCCTAAAAAACCAACCAAACCAACGAATTCTTTTATACCCAAAAATAAAAGACCAACAGGAACAAAAGAGGCCAAGGCCCAGGAAATTTTTTGCGGCCAATGATAATCCAAATGAAAAATGTTTTGGGTTTCCATGCTGACAACAGAAAAAATAGAAATTACCGTAATCAAACCAAATAAAGAACCGATCACGGCAAAAGTTTGACCAAATACCGAAGCCAAACCATCAAAAGCCGCTTGAGTGGTAGCCGAGCCAGTTATGCCGACCACGGCAAAAGTAAAAATCGCGTAAAGAAATAAAATAATTATTTGTCCGGTAAGAATCGCGTGGGCTAAATTTTTCTCCCGACCCTTATTTGATAAAACATCTTTCATTTCCGGAATAACTCCTAAACCTGAAAAAGCAAAAAAAATCACACCGTAAGGAATAAACCAATTAGCTAAATGAAAAGAAGAAATATTCGACCAGTCAATTGACGGTAAAGCCACTAGGGTAATAAAGGCAAAAAGAAACAGTAAAGCGCAAATAATAAAAAATTCTATTTTAGCTAATTTCTTAAGACCGCGAAAAGTTAGCGCTGAAACTAAGACGGCAACAAAAATTTGGTAAATAATAATTGGCCCGCCAAAAATTGGTGAAACTAAACGAAATAAAAAATCCCCGCCAATCAACATTTGAGCCAACATGGCTCCCCAAACATAAAAAATAAAAATAATAGCCGCAAAATGCCCAGGAATTTTACCCAAATATTTTTTAACATACCCAGCCAGTCGGTGTTTGCCGCTAGTTTGGGAAACTACTTCGGCATACATGAGATTTAAAAACAACAACAGAAAACCAATTATCAAAAGAAAAACCAAACCCAAAGCCCAACCGCTTTGAGCAAAAGCAAATGGCAAACCAAAAACGCCCACGCCAACCACCCCACCAATCATGGTGCCAACCGCCCGCCACCAAGGCCAATCAATATGTCCAGGTAATTTTTTCATGTCATCATTATAGCACAAATATTTATTTGGTTACGAATTACGAAAAGTGCCGAATATACGAATTTGGGTTTTATTGAAAGACGAAAAGGTGACCAATGGAACGAGAAGAATATTTTTTCATCTTCCTTTTGTCACCTCTGCCACCATTGTAACCTTTAAGTCAAAAATTCGTATATTCGGCACTTTTCGTAATTCGTAACAGCCTGATTTTGTACCCACAGTTTGCTCACAAGCTAACCTTGAAAACAGTTGCCATTGAGGTAAGATAGCCGTGCTATGGCTGAACAAAGAATTCCACCCCAAAACCATGAAGCCGAACAGTGTTTGTTGGGCTGTCTTTTGATTGATCCTGAAGCTTTTTATAAAGTTGCTGACATTGCCCAAAGCGATGATTTTTATCGCGAAAGTCATCGAGCAATTTACGAGGCCATGATTGATCTTAATACCAAACACGAACCAATCGATCTACTCACCCTTGGCAACCGTTTAGAAGAACTGGGGAAAATCCAAATCTGCGGTGGCCGTACCTATCTTGTAGAATTGGCCAACTCGGTTACGACAGCCGGCAATGTGGCTCACTACGCGCAAATCGTTCAAAAAAAATCCACCCTTCGCCGTCTGCTCTCGGCCGCCGGTGATATTATGGAAATGGGTTTTAATGAAGCTGAGGACGTTGACGTGGTTATCGACAGTGCCGAGCGTAGTTTATTTGCTGTCTCCCAAAAATTTCTCCGCTCAACTTTTATTGATATTAAAAATGTTTTGTCCGAAGCTTTTGAACGTATTGATGAGCTTCATCGCAATCGCGGCCAGTTGCGCGGCGTACCCACGGGTTTTACTGAACTTGATAATCTCATGGCCGGTCTACAAAAATCTGATTTGGTAATTTTAGCGGCTAGGCCTTCAGTTGGTAAAACTACCTTGGCCATGGATATTGCCCGCCATGTCGGCATCAAATGTAAAATTCCGGTTGGTCTTTTTTCTCTAGAAATGTCCAAAGAACAACTAGTTGATCGTATGATCTCATCTGAAGCTGGCGTGGACTTGTGGAAATTGCGCACCGGTCGGCTTTCAGAAAATAATGAGGATTTTCCGCGCATTGGCAATGCTTTAGGCAAACTTTCTGAGGCGCCAATTTTTATTGATGATTCGCCAACCCTTAATGTTATGCAAATTCGCGCTAAAGCCCGACGTTTGCAGGCCGAAAAAGGTTTGGGATTAATTATTGTCGATTATCTTCAACTTATTGAGAGTCGCAGTAAGGGCAATTCTGATAATCGAGTTCAAGAGGTTTCAGAAATTAGTCGTTCGCTCAAACAAGTAGCTCGCGAACTTAATATTCCGGTTCTGGCCTTGTCTCAATTGTCACGTACGGTTGAACAAAGCAAACCAGCCATTCCCAAACTTTCTCACTTGCGCGATTCTGGTTCCATTGAACAGGATGCTGACGTGGTACTTTTCATTTATCGCAAGGCTGCTGACATGAACTATCGTCAAGAAGATTTATCACCTGAAGAAAAAAATCTGGCCGAAATCTACATTGCCAAACATCGCAATGGCCCGACAGGTATGATAAGATTATTCTTCGATGGTCAACGCACCTGTTTTCGCAATTTAGAAATGCGCCGTTCTATGGCACCTAATCCCAATCAGCCTGATAATAATTTTCCCAGTCTCCCCACCCCACCACCGCCTATGTCCGCTCCGCCGCCAATCGATTCAATGAATAATGAATTTTAAAAATTCCAATTTCTCTTCGAGAGCCTGAGAGCTCCTCAGAGCCTCGAACGGCCAAATTCCAATTTCCAAAAAGGAAAATCTTTAAAAAAATTAATAACCATTTTGGAATTTGGTATTTAAATATTGGAAATTCCAACAAAACTATGTTCAACAAAATCAAAGCTATCAAAGACATGCGCACCCAAGCCAAAAAACTCCAAAACGGCTTGGCCGAAATTACGGCCGAAGGCGAAGCTGCCTGGGGCAAGGTTAAAATCAAAATCGACGGCAACCAACAAATTCTTGAGGTTAAAATCGATGAAGAATTATTAAAAGACAAAAATAAACTCCAAGACGCTATCAAAGAAGCCACCAATGATGCCGTCAAAAAAATCCAACGCCAAATGGCTTTTAAAATGAAAGAACTGGGCGGCTTAGATGCTCTCAAAAATCTTGGACTCTAAATATAGGGTTACGAATTACGAAAAGTACCGAATATACGAATGTGATTTTTATTGAAATACACAAAGACGACAAAGGCTACAAGGATGTGGTAAGAGTATTTTTTTCATTTTTGTTTTATCACCTTTATCACCATTGTAATCTTTGAACCCCAAATTCGTATATTCGGCACTTTTCGTAATTCGTAACAAATATGCGGCGCTTTCCTGAACCAATTCAAAACCTGGCCGCGGCTTTTACCCGGCTGCCTGGCGTGGGGCCCAAAACTGCCCTGCGCTATGTTTTTGCTTTACTACAATTACCCAAAGAAGAATTAACTCAAACTGCTCGGCTCATCCACGAGCTGGGCGAAAAAGTTCGGGTTTGTCCGAGTTGCTTCAGCTACACCCAAAACGAAATTTGCGACCTTTGTGCTGATCCGCGTCGCGACTCGGCGCTTCTTTGTTTAGTCGAAACCTCACGCGACATTTCTACCATCGAAGCCACTGGCGCCTATCAAGGCAAATATTTTGTCTTGGGCGGACTTTTAAATCCCATCGAAGGCCTGACCCCGGAAGTTTTACGTGTTCAACCGCTTTTCAAAAAATTACGTGAAGACAAAAATATTAAAGAAATCATTCTGGCTTTTTCACCCGATGTCCACGGCGAAACCACCATGATGTACTTGGCCAAACAACTTATACCTTTTGAAAAACAACTTACCCGTTTAGCTCGCGGCCTACCAGCCGGCGCCAGCCTCGAGTTTGCCGATGAAATCACTTTGGGCGCCGCCTTCAAAGGCCGCAATTAAAAAAATACTCGCGGTAAATTAACTACGAGTATTTTTTTATTATTAGTTTAAGAAGCTTGCTTTGCTCTTGCTAAAACACTAGCTAAGTCTTCACTGCTGTCTGTGCTCGGCAAACGATCACAACTCTTAATATGGCCGCCCAAATACCGAATCAAAGTAACGGTATCATCACTATTATACTGGCGAACAAAAAGCGACGCCCCTTGAGCATTAAGAACAACTTTTCTAACCGCAGAAACAATGTTGTCTTCGCTATCAACAATTTTTTGATTCCAGGCAATGCCCCTTAAAAAAGCATCGCGATCTCCTTCAACAATCGGATATACTCCACCGCCAGTCTCACCTAAATCAATGTCTAAATTCTGTTTAGCTAAAATCGCTTGAACGTCAGAATTACCCTGACCTTCTATAACCAAATTAAATCCTGTTGGCTTAAAAAAATGTTTTCCATCATCAATCTTATCAACAAAATCTTTAAAGCCTTGACCGGCGCGTTTGATAAAACCAAAATCAGATGACAATATTGGAATTGTTTCAGTTGTCGCTGCTTCGACTACTTTATCTATAATTGGTTGTTCTGACCCTGTGGGAATAAGGTGCTGATTGGAAACAGCGTGTCCGTCCTTAAACAAAATTAAATCCATTGAACCATCAGAATTTTCTTGTTGCAGTTGAACACCGCCATCGTGAAGTGATAATTCCACACGATCGGTTTCACCAACAAGCCCTCCTTGGCGATCAAAAATTTTTACTGCCCAACTTATATTTTCCTTATTGTCTTGAGTTGAATTAATACCACCATCAATTAACTCTAAATTCTGAGCCGCGAGATTAGCAAGAATAGCATTTTTTTCTCCAACAAAATCGACCGGTGGCGGAGTATCGTCTGGTGAAATTGTATATTCACCACTGGCTATCTTGTTTAAAAGCTCTTTTTGAGTCTCATTACCAGTTCTGTATAAATCAGAATTAGGAATATCAGCCGAAGTTCTGGCTACTTCTCCACCACCTTGATGACCAACACTGCCTTCTGGACGAACTGCTCCTCCTGTTTCAGAATGAACCCCGCCTCCACCAACCGGATGTTCGGCCGGGAAAGTATCGGCTCCGGTATGAGTATTATGAACGTAAATATATTTACTCATTAACTCATCGTGAGGAATTTCTTTGCCATTTTTGGCATTAAGAAAAACAAAAGCCGGCTGACCGTTTCGTTCTTGAATATCAACGGCCACATTTCCTCTGGCCTCAGTAGTTAATCTGAGTTCAGTGTCTTTGTCTGGAAAAACTTTGTCTCGGTGAGCCATTTCCAAAAGATTTTTTTGCAAACTTTTTCCCGCCCCCAATCCGCAGTGGCTGGTGTCGTGTTTAGCTCGCTCTAAAGCCAAAGCCAAAATGGCGTTTTTCCCTTCGCCTTCTTGAACAGTGGGGATAATTCCGTTTTTAATGGCTTCTTTGGCATTGTTCGCGGCTTCTAATTCCTGTGTCGCTTCTAAAACCGCACCGGCCTTAATTTCTTCTTGTAGAACCCTGAGGTCGGCCAAGGTTGCGTTGGCTTTTACATCAAAATTCTCTGGTAATTCTTTACCCAATCTTTGCTCTTGAATGTGTCTTAAGGCACTTAATTCGTCTTTAGATAAATCCTTAAGTTTTTCTCCAAAAAGGGCTTTCCCTTGATCAAGATGTGATGAACTATTTTCAGTCAAACCCCCAGCCGCTCCGCCGGCCGGCAACTGAGAACCGGCACCACCACCAAGCCGGCCAGCAGGTACCATTGTGCCCGGCGCACCTGTGGCCGGAGCAACAGTGTTGCTTGGCGAGGAAGCTTCGGCCGAGTCAGCCGCCTCAGCGGCGGATTCGCCAGCTAGTACGTCCATTTTTTCTCGACCAAAAGCATGAAAACTAATCCGATGCAAGTTATCAAGAAAATTATCAGAAGCAAGTTTGGCAGAGCCTTCCAAATCTTCCAAAAGGCCATTGCCAACTAAAGCTGTTTGCCATTCAATCAAAGCTCTGTCAATAGAAGAATGCAGGACTCCGCCGTGCTGAAAAGCATTAATTGGATGTTCCATTGCGGCAAGCACTTCACTGCCTCCGATTAATGTAAAGCCAGCAAATCTACCAATGGTTCCCAAAGCCTTGGCAAATCTTAACCCTTTAGCGCCAATAAAATCTCCTTCACCTTCACGCGCAAGAGCTGAATAAGTTTCTTTAAAACCATTTACGATAAGTTCTGTAAACCAGTCTCCTTTTCGTATACCAGCCTCTTTTTCCTTAGAAACTCGCTGATACCGCTCGTAAAAAGCCACGCCACCATAAGCTAAACTTCGAACACCTCTTAAGCCACTAATCATGGTCACAGTGTTTATGGTTTCTTTTAAAGCCGTTATACCCTTAACCCGAGTCTGAATATTTTCTTCAATAAGTTTGGCGATGGCTTTAGCACGATCAGCCTCTAATTTAGCTTGATTTGTATCTCTGTCTTGCAAAATCCCGTCTATTTTGGCTTTCATTTCTGTTTTTTGCCTATCAGTTAAATAATGCGAAGCTTCAACTCTTTCTTTTAAAATTCTGGCTCTAGCCGCAACTTTATCTTCGCCGCTTTTTTCTATAATCTCTTTGTCTTCAATTTTAAAAATGCTTTTTAATTCCCTTTTTTCAAGAGTTGTAAAAATTTTCTGACTAATATACCTGGGCACGTCAATTGCCGCCTTTACACCCAACACACTAGCCACTCCGCCCAGTAAGGCTGCACCAATAGCTTTGACGTAATCTATGGGGGTTGTTGGTTTTTCTTTTTGTTCTTCCTCTAACAGCTCGCCCTTAACATGCTTACGCCAAAGCCGGCCAATAAAACCCGATGAACCTTTGGTTTCAGTTTTTGGTTTATCTGGAGCGGCTTTGGTTTCTGGCTCTGGTTCTTCATCTGGCTCCGCACCGGGTTCTGGTTCTGCGGCTTCTGGTGCCTCTGGTAATTCGGCTGGTTCGAGATGAAAAAAACCACCATTTTCTGGATCAAAATCTGCACCATTTGAAAAATCAATAAGCGCGGCTGGCATTTTTTCAGGATCGTTTAATTGAATAACTCCATCAACTGGTGTGCCATAATCCTTGTCTGGATCATCTTTACTGTGCCCAAGAAAAAGCATTGCCTGCTCAACCCCTAAATCTTTTTTAAGTTTATCGACCGCGGCTTTTATTTTGGCTTTGTCTTTTATATCTCTTGGTTTAGACCACAATAACTCTTCGACAGTTGTTTCCTCTCTTTTTTTAATATCATCGATTTCAACTGTTGATTCACCGATTGTATGAATAACCAGTGCCCGTTCATTATAAACAGTAAGCGGTAAACTTTCTTCCATTTCAGCCATAGTATCAACGAAGCCAGCCCCAAAATTAGCTATTAACCAATTTTTTGTATCTTCACTTTCGTTGGCAAATTTTAAAAATCCATGGATTCCTTCTTTTAAATCATCGTGGTTGCCCCTGACTGACTGAAAATTATCGGGAAATTTAGCAATTAAATCAGCGACTATTTTTTCCACAGCCAAACCTCGGCCCATTTCTTTGGCCATAAGTTCATCTTTTTCGGCTTTTTCTTTAATTTCCAAATCAAGGAAATCCCTATCTGGTTTCGCTTGCAATTGTCTACGATAATTTTCTTCTGACAAACCTGGGTCTGAATTTAGATTTAAAAATTTTTTTCTAATTATAGAACTTGACGTTGAATTTCCATTTAAATCAGTATCTGGAACCACCCAATTACTAGGTTTTTCCGAATGCATCAAGTCGCCGGCAAGAACTAAATTTATTTTTCCTTCACCTAATAACTCAAAAACCGTTTTATTGTCCATGTCTGGCATTCGGCAAGCCAAAGCCGCGGCCAGCATTTCTGGCCGAGCGTGAATATCACCCAAGACTAAAGTTTTTACATCAAGCATTCTTACCAAACCTTCTCGGGGTTTTAAAATATCGCGAGCTGCTTCAATGGCTGGTAAGTAATGTTCTTTGTCTTTTAACTCCGGATTTTGAGCAAATTTTATAATATCAACTAATTCAGCGGGCATGGTTTCGGCCTGGGGTTCGGTTTCAGACCCTTCGACTTCGTCGTCTTCTTCTTCGTCTGCCTCTTCTGCGGGATCATCAGAAACTTGTTCTGGGTTAGGCAAATGTCTTTTTCTAAAAATCCCTAAAAGGCGCTGAAAAAGACTGCTGGGTTTTTCAGCTTCTGGCTTTTTTTCTGGAGCCGAACTGGTTTCAGGACTTTGTTTAAAAGTTTCTGCCATATAATTTTAAGATAAAAGTTGGCTTTTTATTTGTTGAATTTTTTGAGTCACCTCAAGATCTTGAGCAATTTGATTTTCGGCTTTTAAGGCTGTGGTATCAATTTTTTGTTTGCGCACCTCAAAAGCCTGGTTAATGGCCAGTAATTTTTTAGAAAAATTCGCTTCTTCTTCGTTATCAGCTTTATCCCAAGCCACCAAAAGCTCCATTAAATCATCGAGCATTTGTTGGTCATGCGAAGATGATATTATGTCAATAATTTCGAGTTTGGTTTCTCGATCTAATTCACTGGTTTTTAAAATTTCGACAACTTCTTTAAGACTCATATTTTAACCGGCGTCATTAATAATTTTCTCTAAATCATCGAGTTGGCTCATGGCTTTGTCGTCGTTTTGCCGAACTTTTTCTTCATGAGCTTGCTGAATTTTTAGTAAATCTTTTTTAAAAGAATCAAACTCCTTGGCAATGCCAGAAGTTACATAGCGCTCGAGAATGATCATGAGCTTATCGATTTGCTCCAAGGTCATTTCAGGAATAAGCACGGCCCAAGCTTCTTTGACCTCTTGAGGCAAATCAGCGGCCGATAAAAGCAGGCCTAAACGCCGACCAAGATCTTTAAATTCCTGTTCAAAATTCTCTTCCTGGGGTTTTGTTGAAACAGCTGGATTAGACATATGATTTTGTTAATGGGTTGCTTCGTCCGCGTCGTATTAGCACTGCTCCTCGCAATGACGAAGATTGAGTTATTTTTTGAAAATTGTGGATAACTCATTATATCAAAAAATCGCCCTTGACTACAAGGCGATTTTTTCGATTTTGATTTGGGTAAATGGCTGACGATGACCAACATTGCGGCGATAGCGAACCTTTGGTTTGTATTTGACGACCGAAACCTTATCGGCCCGACCGTGCTCGACGATCGAGGCTTCGACTTTGGCACCGGCCACCATTGGTTTGCCGACCTTGACTTCGGTGCCTTCTTCGTCGGCCACGAGCAAGGCTTCGAGCTCAAGCTTGGCACCTGGCTCCATTTCGAGTTTCTCAACTTTGAGAAGCTCGCCTTGGCGGACAATATATTGTTTGCCGCCGGTTTTAATAACTGCGAACATAATTTTGCGCTCGCGACTTTCTGAATTTAATCAGACGTGTCAGCGATCAGTGAGTTAATTAGTTGGATTAATGAATAACCTGACCTCACCGGGAATCGAACCCGGATTTGCGCCGTGAGAGGGCGCCGTCCTAAACCGTTAGACGATGAGGCCGAATTTATCTCCTCAAACCCTTTTCAGCCCTTTCGTCCTCTAAAAACAACAGGAATAAGATATCATATTGGAAAAAATCTGTCGAGGGTTGACAAAAGGCGTTTTTTATGCTAAGATTAACCGTCGTTTTAAAAAAAATATTCAGCGATTTCCTCACGGTTTTCGCATGAAATCGATCAACAACGTACAACACGGGAGAAAAAACCGTGAAAACAATCGGAAAAGCGCTTTCCTTCGCCGCCGTCCTCGCCTTCATCGGCCTCCTGGGATTTTTCGCTGTCGGACGAGTCGCAGTGTGGCAGAAGTGGATCGATTCGCAGGACTCCACGACCATCGACAAAATGGGAGCGAATCTCAACACCCTTGACGTGACGTGTCGGAATCTCAACGCGGCCACCAGTTCAATGGAATTGGCCGACTCCACCCACAACATGGACGGAAGCCTCGTAGATCCACGACCCTTTGAGGAAGCCGCGAACAAGGCCGAAGAAAAAATCGGCGACTGCCTCGCCGTGCGCGACCAGCTTCGCGAAGAGGCTGGATGGGGAATGATCAAGAGTGCCTTCTACGGCACTCTTGCCTACACCCATTATCGGCGCTGGTACTGCGCCGATTCGATCTACGACTCTCGCGCCAACTCGTATGTCGACTTGGATCTCTTCCCCGAATGGGTATGGAACCTGTTCGAGGACGAAGTGTAACTTCAGGCCCCGCGGCCAGAAAGAGCTACTCCGCATGCTCGTCTGGTGCGGGGCCTCTTTCTATTTTTGTAGATCCTCTCCTCTAACTCCTCCCCTACATTAGGATTAAGGGGAGGAGGAAGTTGGTTGGTTATTTTTTTGAGGTTTAAAAAATAAGGCCAAAATGTGCTTACAAATTTTTATCACATTTTGGCATTTCCCTCTCGCTCTGCCCCTCTCTCTTGTCTCTCCCCCGGGGAGAGAGGATTAAATTAAGCCCCTCTCCCCGGGGGAGAGGTTGGGTGAGGGGTTGGAGCGGAGGGGTTAGGGGTGAGGATTTAAAAAACCTAATTTTCCTCTTCAGGATTCAGACGGCGTGAGATTCGGAAATTCCGTAAATTTTCTTGTTCGTTATTATATGCCTCTTCGGCAGCATCAATTCTTTGCCAAAAAGTAGCATCAGCTCTCATTCTTTCAGTCAATTCGGCATCCAAAGTAACCTCTTCGGCTTTTTGTTCGGCTGTTGTTCTGGCCAGAACTCTCTCTTTGGCACGATCATATTTACCAAATCGACTGGGTTCATATAATTTACGCGGTGGTAGTTCTGATGGTTGAAGCGGGTATTGATCTTTCCAATCAAATCCACGATACGCTGGATCTTTTAAAACCGCCGCCACCCGAGTTTCAACATCAACCACGGCTAAGGTAATTTGTTCACCCAATAACTCAAGGGCTTGTAATTCTATTTCGGTTATCTCCGTAGTTATTCTATCGACCCGTTGTTTAAATTCCTCACCAATCGGCAGAGCTGAACGAATGGAATCAGAAAAACTATCCACCGTCGCAGCTGTACCCCGGCGATAGATAGCTCTTTCAAAAGCATCTTCTAACCTATATCTTAAATTATGTGCCAATCCTTTTATTTTTTCTAAACGAAAAGGAATTGACCGTTCTTCTTCAGCTCTTTTTCTTTCTTCAGCTTCTTTTCTTTCAGTAATTAATCGGCTTTCAAGTTCTTGTAATTTTTTTAAATTTTCCAAAATCAGCCGCAGACGATTTTCAACATAAGCCACTGACTGTTCTAATTCTTGTCTGGCTTTAATAATCTCATTTTGCGGTTTGCCTGTTTCTAATTCTTCCAATTTTTTAAGCCGGCCTTGTAATTTTTTTAACATTTCTCCAGCCACTTTGGCGGCTCGTTGAGTCCCACGAGTTAAAACAAACAAAGGATTATTTTCGAGACTTCGTAAAGCCTTTTCGTCACCTGTTAAAACAAAAGAACGGGAAAGACTGTCTTTATAAAAATTACGCCAAAAAAATACGCCATTAATATCACGATACTTAACCAAATCACATTCAGAAAAAATTTCATCAAGCTGTCTGTTAATCTCATCTAAACGAACCACGAGACGCCCACGAAAAGCTTCTGTTGTTTCCAGGGGTTCTGCTTCTACCTGAACGGTTTCACTAACCGAAATGGGCTCAGCCCGCCGCCTTCTGACTACTCCGTCGGCCACTTTTCTAATAACAAAACCTTCTTTGGTTTTATCTGGCTTGTCTCTTAAATCTTCGCCCAAGCCTTCATGGCTTCGCCCCCCCCAGGCACCCATACGGGTACCAATATCGGATTTTCTTTGGCTCATAAAAATTAATTAAAACCACCCCCGCCGTCGCTTGTGGCAAGCTATGGCGGGCACAGCCTTCCCCCTCCTTTAAAAAAACAAGGAGGAGGGGATGGACGTTAGAAATTTAACTCTCCAACCACTTCCCATACTGCCTTACCAATAACTCGCTAGCGCGCAATGGTTCGGCCATTAAATCTTTAACAACTTTTTCCATACGCATACTTTGTGAACCCTTAACCAAAACAATGTCACCTTGCTTGATTTGTCGATCCATAAAACGACCAGCTTCAATAGAATTTGATAATTCGATAATTTTTGTTGCGTCCATGCCAGCCTCACGAGCCCCAGCGGCAATGCCTTTGGCTTTTTCGCCGACACAAACCAGCAAGTCAGCCACTGACACCGCTTGTAAACCAATGCTTCGATGCTCAGCTTCGGAGTGAGTTCCAAGTTCGCTCATATCACCCAAGACCGCAATTCGCGAGCGGTCTTCGCGAGGTGCAAAATGCGATAAAACCTTAAGAGCCGAAGCTGTGGAAGCTGGTGCGGCATTGTAAGAATCATCGATGATCAAAGAGCCTTTAATGCCCGGCAATGGACACAAACGACCAACGACTGGCTGAACCTCGGCTAAAACCGGCAACATTTCTTCGGCCGTCAAACCAAAATGTTCGCCAACCGCAATGGCCGCCAAAGCGGCCGTAATTTGACTGCGACCCAAAGCATTTTTTAAAACCACTTCATAAGAATTATTTTTAGTCCGAATCGAAAATTTAGTGGTGGCAAAAGTTTCGCCAGGTTCAAAAGAAAAATCTTCGCGAGTGTCAATGGTTAAATCCCTGCCCTGAACAGCCGATGAACCAAAACCATAAGTTACCACTGGCGCTTTACTGACCATGGCAAAATTTCGAACTCGTTCGTCGTCACCACTCAAAACTGCCAAACCATTAGCTGATAAAGATTCAATCAATTTCCGTTTTTCTGCGGCCAATTTTTCCATGTCAGAACCGTATTTTTCCACATGAACCGAAGTAATAGGTGTAACAACTCCTACCTCTGGTGAAACTAAAGCGCAGAGCTCGGCAATGTCGCCAGGTTTATCGGCGCCAAATTCCAAAACCAAAACTTGAGGAAAAGGTTTTTCATTTTTTAATAAAACTTTAAGCCAACCAAAAATTGATCGCCCTGGACTTTTTTCACCAAGAATAGCGAGCGGCACACCAAATTCATTGTTGTAATTCTCCTCAGCCGCTCGGACATCAAATTTTGCTTTCAAAACCGCGGCAATGGCGTTTTTGGTTGAAGTTTTACCAACCGAACCAGTAATCGCCACCACCCGAGGTTTATATTTTCGAACTGCCCGTTTGGCTTTAAATTGAATTAAGGTTTGGATGAATTTTTTCATAAGTGACGTAAATTAATAAAGCGAATCAACTGTCTAAACCATGATTTTCTTGATTACCCTGATTGCCTTGATTTTTAAAAAATCATGTAAATCCTTTAATCAAGGAAATCAAGGTTTAGACATTTTACTCCAAGTTTTCTCTTATCCTCTCCATCATTCTAATATAAAAACGTACATTATGTATAGTAGCTAAACGCAAAGCTAAAATTTCACCGACCTGAAACAAGTGGCGAAGATAAGCTTTGGAAACTGTTTTACATGTTTCGCAGTCACAAAAAGGATCGATTGGGCTTTCGTCAAAAGCAAATTTTTCGTTAGTGATGTGAATTTGTTGGTAAAAGTCTTTTTGTTCTTCGCCAATCAAAGGCTGCCATTCGTTCGGATCAGTATTCCAAACAAATAATGTGCCATGGCGAGCATTGCGCGTTGGTAAAACGCAATCAAACATATCCACGCCGTTGCGAACGTAATGAACAATTTCCTCGGGCATGCCGCCGCCCATAAAATAACGCGGTTTATCGACTGACATTTTATCAGCCAAAAATTCCACAATTCGATAGGCTTCAGCCCGCGGCTCACCAACCGAAAGTCCGCCGATGGCATAACCATCAAAACCGATTTCAGTTAAACCTCGAAGCGAGCGCTCGCGAAGATCTTCGTGGGTACCGCCCTGGACGATACCAAAAAGTGATGGAGTCATGGAGTGGTGGCTTGCCCGTCCGTAGCCCAGCGAAGGCGGGAGTGGTGGAGTGATGGAGGCGTTTTTTTTCTCTTCGGAAATTGGATTTTGGAAATTGGAAATTTTCAACTGGGCTTCTTTGCATCGTTCAGCCCAACGCAACGATCGCTCCATAGCTGCTTCGTGACGCTCGCGATCAGCGTCACCGGCGGCCACATCATCGAATTGCATGCGAACGTCCGAACCAATAGCCGCTTGCATTTCCATTGATGATTCTGGAGTTAAAGTTATTTTTGAACCATCAATATGAGATTGAAAAACCACACCGTTCTCAGTAGTTTTATTCATTTTTGATAAACTAAAAACTTGATAACCGCCACTATCGGTTAAAATCGGTTTGGACCAATTCATGAATTGATGAAGACCACCAAGTTTTTTAAAAGTCTCGAGCCCGGGACGCAACAACAAATGATAAGTGTTAGATAACAAAATCTGAGCCCCAAGTTTTTCTATGTCTGCGCTCGACAGGGTTTTGACGGCCCCCTTGGTAGCAATCGGCATGAAAATTGGCGTTTCCACAACGCCGTGCGGTAGCTGAAGACGCCCACGACGAGCTAAACCTTTGGTTGATAAGACTTCAAACATAGCGACTTTAGATTACCTTTTATTAAGATAAAATTCAATTAATAAACCGGCTTCAACGTAAAAAACCGTCGAATTTCGACGGTTTTTACTTTCGTTTTATTTTGATTTTTTCCCAATCGGGTCAGACTGTGAACAATCCGAACCGCTGATGGATATAATTATCGATTCAACGAAACTGTCGACGCTTGGTTATTCAAGAAAACCGGTGGGGTTTTAGTCTTGACCATACCGAGCATTGGCACTTTCATGGCCACGGTTTCGGCCGAACGGGTTTCGGCTAATTTAATCTGAAAATTTTGATTAGCCAGTTCCAATTGATTGATAGTAGTTTCCAAATCACGAATTTGATAACCATTAGTGGCCGAGCGATTAACTTGCACCACATAAGTTAAAGACAAAGAAAGCGAGATAACAAAAAGACAACAGTTAACCACAGCCATATGTCGCCACATAAAATTCGCTAAGTGACGAGTTTGTCGAACTGAAGAAAAAAGAGTTTGGCTAAAACGGGACATAAATTGGGAATGTCTAATGTCTAATTTCCAATGTCTAATGATGGTAGTCAAAAATTCTTAAAGAAATATTAACCGTCCTTCATTAGACATTAGAAATTCCTACTAATTAGGCATTAAAATTTTCTCAACCACTCGGAGTTTGGCACTGCGGGAACGGGGATTGCTTTTGACCTCCTCCTCGGTGGGCACGATAACGTGTTTATTAATTATTTTTATTTCTTTTTGATTGAATTTTTTGAAAACCTTTTTTACTAAACCATCTTCTAAAGAATGAAAGGTAATAACTGCTAATCGTCCGCCGGGTTTTAAAATTTTAATTATTTCAGGTAAAGCTTTTTCTAATTCTTCAAGTTCATTATTAACCGTGATTCGTAAGGCTTGAAAAACTTTAGTCGCCGGATGGGTTTTCCCGCGACGCGGTGTCACGGTTTCAATCAATTCAGATAATTCTGTAGTGGTAGAAAATTCTTTTTGATGTCTGGCTTGACCAATGGCTCGAGCTAATTTTTTGGCGTTTTTTTCTTCACCATAAACCAAGAAAATTCGCGCCAATTCTATTTCTGACCAATGATTAATAATCTCAGTCGCCGTTAATTCACCGTTGGGATCATACCTCATGTCAAGTGGTCCTTCAGTTTGGAAAGAAAATCCGCGGGTTGAATCAGCCACATGGACTGAGCTGAAACCCAAGTCCAAAAGCACGGCAGCAGCGGGAACAAATCCTTGATCATAAGCGAGTTTATTCAAGTTAAGATAAGAATCATTTGCGAAGACCACACGATCACCAAAGTCAACCAAATTTTTTTGAGCTAAAACTATTTGTCGCGGATCGCGATCAATGGCTAAAAGCCGACCATCTGGCGAAATTTTCGCCAAAATAATTTTGGCATGACCACCAAGACCAACCGTGCCATCAATCACCGCATCGCCGTGCCGAAGATTAAGGAGCTCGATGGTTTCCTTTAACATTACTGGGGTGTGACTGAATGACATAACAACAAGTAAAACGTAGAACGTAGAAGTCGTAGAAAGCGTAGATTTTTTGTTTTATATTTTTACAAATCTACGTCTTCTACGATTTCTACGTTTTCTACAAACAATTTAAACTCCGAGCTCCCCCATTTGTTCGGCAATCTTTTCAGCGTCGGCTTCGGTGGTTTTTTTATATTCCTTCCACTTGGCCGCGTCCCAAACTTCCAGACGGTTGTAAAGACCAACGACTACCGCGTTCTTCTCTAACGTCGCGTATTGCCGAAGATATTCCGGCAAAATCACTCTTCCCTGTTTGTCTAATTCCACGTCCATGGCACCAGCCAACATGAGTCTGGCAAAGGCTCGAGAATTAGACTGCCCCAGGGGCAAACCGGCCAATTTATTGGCCAGCTTATCCCACTCCTCCTTGGGGAACAGAAAAAGAGATGAATCAAGTCCACGTGTGATTACCGCTCCTTGAGCCAATTCAGCTCGAAACTTAACTGGCACGGCCAGTCGACCCTTTTCGTCTACTGTGTGATGGTATTCACCGATGAACATAACGCGATTTTGGTTTAAGGAAATTTTCCGAAGATTTAGTGAAAGGGATATAAGGGGTTAAAGGGGCTGAAGGGCGGTTTTAAGTTTAAAAATACTCTGCAACCCCTTTTTCCCCTTCGCTCCCTTCAACCCTTAACTTTTTAAAACAAAAGCGAGCATCGGACATTTCAGTCCAATCCCCACTTTTTTCCACCTGCCCCCATTTTATTCCACTTCTAAACCTGCGTCAACAATCCATTTCAAAAACAAAAATCGCTTTGCTAAGCGAAAAAACGTTTTTTAATAACAGGGGTGTGGATAATGTTGATTCCCCACCGACGACGTAGAATCGACGATCGACAATTTTACGTCGTCGAAAACACCGTCGCACAACCGAAGCGATCGCATCGGTTGTGCGACGGACTCTTACTTCTAGTACCAAAAATCAGCTAATTTACTATTTCATTTTTCTACTCAACCAAAACTGGCAAATCGCCTTGTTTAAGTCTTGTCACTTCGTCACGACATTTATTTTGAAAGTATTCGTCTGTGTTAAAATTTCTGGCAACAAAATTACAATAATTTTCCTCGCCCGTCTGCCAAGCAAATACTCGGTAGCAATTAGAAACCGTCCAATCATGAATTTCTTTTTGTTCGGCGTCTTGATCTTTTAAATTTAAACAATATTGTTCTGTAATTGGTGTTGTCAATTTTTGCACACAAGTATACAGCCCAGCAAATTCTCCTTCGTGCCCACTAAAAGATTTATCGAGGCAATAAAACGGGTCATCTTGCAGGGCGGCAGTCGTCACGGCACAGGCCAAGATAGCTCGAGAATAATGAAAAGGTTCGTGAGGTATTTTAAAAGACAAAATATCACGGCACGAACCGAATTTATTTAATAACCACTCAGCTGATGGTTGGTAAAGATTATAATCAGGATATAAATCATCGGCCGCAGAAAGGAAACAATGAGAATTAATATCATCGGGCAGATTCATTTCAAAACAAGAAATATTATTTTTCTTGCCCCAAAAATAAAGATACTGACCCAGATAAAAACTGGCTTCGGGTGGTAAGTCGTGATCAGAAATATAGGTGGCAACTTTTTTATATTCAGACAAAGATAAATCTAAAAAATCTGTTTCTACCTCAGGCCTGTTTGAAAAATATCCAACATCAACTAAATGATAAATGGCATCCTTGGCAGTAAGACCATAAAAATATGTTTTGTAAGGTTCAGAGTCACCACTAAGGCGACAAGTATTTGCTCGATAGACCGTCAAAAAACCAAGACTATCTGTTTCGTCTGAAGCTATTTTTTCAAAATTACAAACCGTCCTTTCCGAATCAGATGTTTCCAATGATATCACGGCATCGCAAAGTGATTCTTTAGTCGTCAAAGAATTTATAGAAAAATTCGTATATTGCTTATTGATTACTGGATACTCAAAACCTTTCTCACTACATATCGGTAAATTAATAGCGACCAAAAAAATCTTGACCGGATTGACCGGTTGATAAAGAAAATAAATTCCGACAACCACGGCTAGAAACAAACCGATAATAATTAAATATTTTTTCATAATTACCAATTCACTACACCGTTTTTTATTTCTTCTTGCAAACTTTCATCGCTCCAACTTGCCAATCTCTCCAAAGCCGCAGAATATTCTTCTTCAGTGGCTGGTCGAGGAAAATAACCGTCAATTTTGGCTGGTAAAAGTTCGACTGATTTCTCTTCTCCGTTCCAACCAAGACGGACTACCAGGGATTCGTTTTCATCTTCACCAAATTGGTCAAAAATAAAATTTCCCAGTGAGTAAAAAATCAATCCGTCTTTATATTTTTCAATACCTTCCAAAACGTGCGGATGGTGACCGATAATTACGTCAGCTCCGGCGTCGATGGCGGCGTGGGCTAATTCGACTTGCTGGCTGGTTGGTTTATGTTGGTACTCATTACCCCAATGAAAAGAAACCAAAATCAGGTCAGCTTGATTTTTTAAAGGTGAAATAATTTCCGTCAAAGTCGTGGTAGCCATTTTCCAAATTGTCGTATCAAAAGCTAAAAAAGCCAGACGCTGCCCAGCGGCTTCGGCAAAAACTGGTGCCCCGTCGTTTCCATAACCACCAACCGGCTCAACTCCACCTGCCTTCAGATAAATCAACGATTCGTCCCAAGCCGCCCGACCGTAATCGCCGATATGATTATTGGTCACGGAAACATGGGTCATGCCAAAATAATTTAAAACATCAATCCGCGCTGGGTCGGCTTTAAAACGAATTTCTTTGCTACTTTCCATGGTCGAAGTAGACAAAACACTTTCAAGGTTAGCAAAAACCAAATCACTGTTTGCCAGTGATGGCGCAATTTTAGAAAAAGCCTCATCAACTGAAACTCTTTTTAATTTACCGCCAACCGCTCGCGACAGCATTACATCGCCAACCAGAGAAATCATAAATGGTTTCTCGCGGGCTGGCGCAAAAAAAATCATATAACTTGTCCCCGGTTCATTGGTTTCTCCAGTTACCTCTCCACTGTGACTGTGCCAAATCAATTCATTGTCCCAATTATTTTTTTCTGACCACAAAAGAAAACTATCTAAAACAAATGGCGAGTCTAAGAAAGTTTCATTTAAAACATCGATTTTGCCATAATCACGAAAGTTCATTAACTGCCGCACAGTCTCATCGTTTTTAAAAGCGGCTTCAGTGGCCAAACCATGAGAAAAATCCAGACTAAAAATTATCAAAGCGTCAGCTGGTAAATTTTGTTCCAAAGTCGAAACCAAAGCTCGAGCTTCTTTTTCTCCAGCCTTTGATTTGGCAATAATTGGAACGATGGGCACATCTGGGAAGGTCTTGGCAATAAAAGGAATGAAAGTACCAACTGAATGTTCATTGTCAAAAGACGACGGTTCGTCCTTTACAATTCCGCTAGAAACCAAAGTCGAAACTATTTCGTCAGAAGTTTTCACTATACCAAAATCAGTTTGATAATCGTTTGAAGTTGTTTGAATTAGAGCGTCGCCTTGATTTTCATGAGCCGCACCAACAACAACAATGACCGATGGCTCGGGATTATTTTCTATTATTTTTTGCCAATGTTCAGCGAGTTGTGAGGCCAGGAGAGTGTGGTGAGGGAGGATGGCGGATTTAATTTCCTCGCCGTTCATGCCCTCACTTCCCGACTTCTCGTCAACCGCCTTACACCTCACCCCCTGCCCCTCTCCTTCGTCCGCCGTCGCCAGGGCTTTGGCGGACAAGCAAAGAGAAGTGGGAATCATATCGGCGGCGGCGGTGTAAATTTCTCGGAGGCCGCTGATTTGGGAAATGTCGATTAGAGGTTCGGGGTCTAACCCCCTCTGTATCTCCCCCTTGTTAAAACCTGGAAGGGGGAGATGAAAAATATTGATTATGGCTAAAATAAAAATAATCAAAAAACCAAAAAACAAACACCACGTTTTTTTGGTTTTAATTTTTTGAAGAAAATTACATTTTAGATTGTCCATAAAATCGGAAGTTACTGGATTGCCACGTCGTTCCGAGGCGTCACTCCTCGCAATGACGGAGTGGTCGTGGATTGGCCGAAGAAAAAAACGAAAGAAGAGGGTCAAATCAGACCCTCTTCAGATTATTCATTAATTGTCATCGCTGTTTCAATTGAATGATTGTTATCGTTCGGATCACGAACCGAACGAATGTAGACTGGTTCGGCCATATAAGTACCTGGTGTTACAACACGAGCATAATAAGTCAGAGTGTAAGGCTCGCACCAATCACGACCAAACTCTTCGCTGTTGCTGACAAAGAAAGTCACGCGTTGGCTTTCAGCGACCGAAGGATAATTCACACACTTTTCTTCCCACAACCAATTTCCAACCGGGGTCACCAGAGACAAACCAGACGGCAGAACATCAGTAATTTCAAAAGTCTCAAAAACATTTTTATCTGGCTCAGGAATTACTTCTTCTTTGAGTGGAACATCCCAAAGCGAATCACCTTGAGTTGTCTGTTCCGGACCAGTGTTATCAATAATCAAGTTTGGATTTTTAACTACCGGAACTTTAAATTTCACTTCGACCTTAACCAAATCGCCAGCCTTAATCGCTTGACCGGGCTGACCGCCAACAACTGAATAGCTTCGAGCTAAACCAAGTTTCTCATTAACCACCGCATTGTCATCAACCAACGGCGAGTCAAAACGACTAACCGCCACCACACTGCCCTTTTGAACTTCAGGATTAAACGCAACTAATTCATCTGGCGATAACGCCAGGGTTACCGTTTCATTATTTTCCAAAGTCAATTCCCGACGCTCACCCTCAAGCGTATAGGCAACTTTTACCTCACTGTCTTTCAAAGACTTAATCGCTTCTTTAATAAACAAAGCTTGATCAAGCACCAAAAGCGTACTGCCTTGGTATTGATTAGTCACATAATCATGCAAAGCGTCACGATCACTTTCACGTAAAGCCGCGGCCAAAATGGCCATTAAAGCCGTTTGTTCACCTTGGGTTTCAATATCATCGGCCGGCAAATAGGCATAACCAAAATCTTTATTCACGCCCTTAATCAAGTCTCGATAAATCGCTCGTGCTCCTTCATCAGCGCCAGAAAAATGCAAAGCTAAAGACAAGAATAATTTTTCATTTGTCGACAAATCATTTTCTGCGGTTAATCGCTGGACTTCAGATAAAACTGGTTCGCCCAGAGCGGCCATGGCGGCATAGGCCTTAATGGCTTCTTCACGGCCAACTTCCATGCCACTTTGTCGACTGTAGTAAAGCATGTTACCAAAATAATTTTTAAGGCTATCTTGATCAAAAGGTGTACCGCCAGCCAGAGCTACCTTGACCGAAGTATCAAAATCCGTGTCACCGTAAGGCAAAAGTCTGACGCCCTGATCTTGATAAGATGAAACCGAAAATTCTGAATCAGAATTTTGTTCACCAAATTTTTCATTCAAAATTTTTGTGGCCACGGCTTGGGTCATAATTTCGTCAGCTCGGTTGCCAAAACTGCCAGCCAAATAACTTAACTCCGAATAATATTTTCCAGCTCCACCATCAATAAAAGTCACTTTGGTTAAACCATTGGCCGAACCGGAAATTTTTTCTTGACCACCAAGTATTACACTGGAAACTACTGGCTTCACCAAATACGAAGGCAGAATTTCAATCGACCGAGTGATCGTATCGGTTAAATTACCAGACGAACCAGTAATCGTTATCTCGTGTTGGCCTTCAGAAAGTTTTGGTAAGGTTAAGCCAACAGTTTTGGCGACCGTGGAAATTTCTTTTTTCTCAATATCAGCATCAGGAATCGAAATGGTATATTCGACCGGATCATTCAAACCAACGTTAACTCCAGCACTACGGATGAGAACCGTTGGTTGATCATCAACTAAATAATTTTCCCGCATAACTGGCACAACAAAGAATGGCATGGAAGCCTCAAGATTTATTTTAATGTCACCGGCCATTTTTTCTTGAGAATTTAAGGCTTGGGCCGTGACTCGCCAGGAAGTAATATTATCAGGCAGTTTGAAAGAATAATTCGCCCGACCATTTTTGTCGGTTTCAATAGTGACAAAATCAGCAGTGTCTTTAAACAAAGCTCGTCCACGTTCGCCGCCACCACCACCTTCGGCCAGACTGGTGGTCGCAAAGTCTTTAATGTTTTCACTAACCTTGGTCATCAAAACTCCAGAACTAACATTTTGATAAAGATCGCTCAACGGATGAACATCTTCACCCACCAAGGCATAAAAAGCTTCGTCAACAACATTTAAATTGACTTCAGCGACTACTGGCTGATCGTCTTTATTAGTCACGACAACGTTTAAACTAACATCTTCACCAGGTCGATAAGTTTCCTTGTCAGCCTTAACTTCAACTTTTAATTCTTTTTCTGAATTGTCATACCAAACGTAAAGACCGTTAGCCGAACCTGATCCACCGCCATACCGATCATTAACTTGAGCATAAGCTTGACCATCAAAATACACTCCATAAACTTCAAGATTAGGAACCAAAGCTTGGTCAAAATTAAAAGAATAAGCACTACTTTTCATCACAGAAATCTGTTGAATGCCTTGACGGGCTTGGAAGTAAAGAAAATTACCATTTTCTCCTAAAGAAAAGGGGGCGTCTTCTTTAAAAACCTGTAAATGAACCGGGTCGTTTATTTTATAACCGGGAAAGCCTGGGTTATTTTCTGCTTCTAAATTTTTCAATTGTAATGATTTGTCGTCTTTAGCTTCAATACCCCGATTCCAAAGATAGGCATCTAATTTATCGGTCTTTCCCGCTTCATCACTGGCTCGTAAAATAACTCGATAACTAGCTTCAGGGTTGGCTGAAAAAGTATAAAATGCTTCGCCGTTATTATCAGTAATTAAAGAAAAATCTTTAATTTTATTTTCTATTCGATCGTATTGATATTGAGTGACAGTTTCCTTACGAATAAAATCATATGTTGTGCCTGATTCTGTTTTAACATAAGTAATTTCTCGAAGCTCGCCATTAATCAATTGACTCGGCTTAACAATGGGAGCAAAAATTTCGGCATCATAAGAATCAATTGCTTGAACATTTCTGGTGGTTACTTTAATTGTCCCAACCCCATCTTTGATTCCGGATGCGTCCCAATCTTCCTGAAGATAAACCTTAGGGCCAAAAACCATTAGGTTTGTGCTAGCCTGAATATTAGCCTCTTCGGCTCGGGCGGGATAAACATTTAACCAATAAGAATTTGGGTAACGGTAATCGATTGCCGAATAAGAAATCATCACATTACCTCGGGCATTACCCGCCGCATCAAGAGTTAGTTCTTGATTGCCAGCTCCAGTTTCCACCACCACTGGTAAACCGTTAACCGGAGTGCCGTCGAAAAACTCTCCGTGAATCATATAGCCGACACTCTCGCCGGCAAAGACGGCGTCTTTGTCTGTTTCAATTGAAAGTGAAAAAGCTGGTTTAACATATTCAGAAACTGAAACACCTCGTGATCTAATGATTTCGTCATCAACTTTTACTTGAACATCATAATAACCAGCTGGCACAGCCTCGAGAGATAATTCGCCCTCAAAAGTTCCTTGATCAGAAACCTCAATCACTGTTTCGTCAAAAATCAAACGATTTTGATCCGAAAAATCACAACTAAATGGCGAGCACCAACCATTTTCACCAATAATCACCCGAACGGTTTTTGGTTTAGTGCCATTTGCACGATTTTCTACATAACCCCAAAGTTTAATAGTATCGTTTGGTTTATACATTGGTCGATCGGTATAAAGATATGACCAATTTTGTTCGTATGGTTGAACCAGTGGTGTGCTTGTCTGATTTTCAAAATTACGAAAATCATAATTACCATCTAGTGGTAAAATAATCGCTTCAGAACCAATTCGAACTTCCAATAAATCACGTTGAGAATATTCTTCAGAAGATAAATCGGCCGGTGTATTTAAAGAAGCTAAACCATTTTCATCAGTTGTTTTTAAAGTCTCATCAAAATCAATAAATTTAACACTGGTGCCGGCCAAAGGACCATGAGTTTCTGCACTATTCACCCAAACCAAGGTCTGATTGATGGCTTTGGCAGCATAAGCTGTGACCTGACTCGACTCGATAAGCGCAAAATGTTTTTGTCCGTCGTAAGTAAAAACCGCGACATAATAACCTCGAGGTAGTGGGGCTGGGAACAAAAGATAATCACGATATTCGCTTTGAACACGACTGGCTTCAAAAGAGGCTGTCACCGGCATTTTCGCTAAATCAACCACCCCTTCGGCTGAAGTATAGGCTGTCCAATCAGCATCACGAGTTTTTTTATAGGCAACTAAATATTGTTGATAGTCAGAAGTCTCGGCCGCGGAAATAAATTGATGAACTTCAACTTTAACCGGCGGATCTGGTTGGCCATCATTGCGCCAAATAGAATAATTTACCGCCACCGTGTCATTAGGTGTAGTAATAATATATTTGTCATCGAGCCAAAAAGAAAAGCCGGGGTTCGTATCGCCTTGATTGGTTTCAAAAGTAAAAGTGTAATCATTGCCCAAAGTTTCATCACTCCCTTTTAAGCCAAGCGCGCCAGATAAAGTGGCTGTATAAACGGTTTTGGTTTTTAATTTTTCCTCAGGCACAAAAACAAAAGTTTTACGAAACTGTTCTACATGACCTTTGACTGCCGGCAAAATCGTAAAAGCTTTTTCGAAATCTTTTAAATTAATGTTTTCGTAATTAAAACTTATCTCAATGCCAGTTTCAATTGGCACTTCGCCTTGATGATTGCCTGGTAAAGTTCCAACGATACGAAAAGGACTCTTAACTTGAAAAGCCCAATTATATGGACGCTCAACCGTTTCTCCGGTTAGTGAAGTGGTCTCAGAGTTTAAAGAAAAAGTTACAACTTTAGCCACGGGTAAAGTTTCGTTAAAAGCAATTCGTACTTTATTAGCCGAAACTTGTTGCAGATCGTAATCAACCCCAGTGTTGGTGACTAGATTTTTTTGAACAAAATTTGTGTCGATTTTATCTTTACTTTCTAAAAGAAAAGCAGAATTATTTTCCACGCCAAGCGAATCAGCCGCTTCGGCAACTAAAGTAAAATTATCCTGGGCATAAACGGTTTTAATGCCAAAAAACGGTTGGAAAATTGTGGTGGTAATAACAGCGACCACCAGAACAGTTAAGCCAAAAGCGGCCCATTTGGCACCAAGTCTTTCCTTATCGAAAAAAGGCAAAGACCAACGAAATGTCTTAGACATAGAAACGGCCTGCCGGGCGGCTTGTAAGCGGGCAAAAAGCGCCTCTTTAAAGCCAGGCCGCGGCATAATATTTACAGATTTAAGGTGACGAGAAAAAACCTCGTCTAATTCTGTAAACGAACCGTCGGTTTTTTTATTACGATTAAAAGGAAACATATGTTACGAATTACGAATTTTTCCGAAATCACGAATCAACGAATTATTATGAATTTATTTTTTAAACTTAGACGGCGGTTCTCTGCCCGCCGTCATTGCGAGGAGCTCTGAGTTCGTAAGGCGACGCGGCAATCTAGTAATATCCAGACGCGGTTATTAGATTGCCACGTCGCTCCACCTTCGCTAAAGCTACGGCGGACACGTCGGCGGCCTCGCTCCTCGCAATGACGAATAGTCAATAACGTTTTTATTTAAAACTCATCAATTTATCACTCGCTAACTTTTCGCATTTACTTAAAGCCCGATGTAAAATTACGCCGGCATTGTTGGGGGTACACTTCAGGGTTTGGGCGATTTCTTCATACGAAGCTTCGGCATAATATTTCATGGTAATAACCAAACGTTCGCGCTCGGGTAAATTTTCTAAAACTCTTTCTAATTCTTCGCCAAGAATATTTTGATCGGTTGACTCAATCACATTTTGCCGACTATCAGCCGGATCAAAAGATTTTTCTTCATCATCTAAAGAAGAAGCCTGGTGTTTCATTCGATAATGATCAGTAATCGTGTTGGTGGCAATACGATAAAGCCAGGCTGAAAATGATGGTCGCAAAACAAAGGTTTGGCGTTTAGCAAAAGCCTTTAAAAAAACTTCGGAAACAATATCTTCGGCCGTGTGTTGATGGATAACACGACGAATGACAAAAGTATAAATCTTTTGAAAGTAACGTTCGTAAAGTTGACTAAAAGCCTGATCATCGCCCTTACTCATCCGAACCGCTAAATCATCATCATTTTCGGTTTCGCTTGCTGTTTCGTTTCGTAAATTTCCCAATAATTCCGTAGCAAAAAAACAAAAACGCCGCCAGACCTCTATTAGAGATAACGGTTTAATGATTGAATTATTACTGGATGTAGAAATCGTAGAAAGCGTAGAAAACGTAGATTTTTTGTTAAACACGAAGAGTAAGCCATCATTCGCTCTTGTGTTAATCATCCTATCAAAAAATGCTTGGACTGGCTAATTATTTTTCTCACTCGTTAACCCCCTCTCTCTTATCTCTCCCCCGGGGAGAGAAGATTAAATTAAGCCCCTTTCCCTGGGGGAGAGGTTGGCCTGCCCGTCCGTAGCCCAGCGAAGGCGGGGTGAGGGGTTGAGAGCCTAATTATTTTTCTCAATAAATTTTAAATAACAGCCATGACAAAAAACCCGACGATTAGGATATTGCTGACAACCAGTGACAGTAATTTCTTTTTGACATTCAGCGCAAGCGCGTTTTTCAAAAACACTTTGTTGACCGCTCATGGCCACTTCGTTTAAACGACGAATAAAGTGAGTATTGGGTGGGGCGATTCGCAGGGCGCGATAATGATCTAATTCCGGTTTAAGAAAACTAAAAGTCCGCTTGGCTTGTTCATCAAAAATTGGCACACCAATCCAATCATCAGTTAAATCATCAATGGAATCAGGAATTTCGCTTCGCTGGCGTGGGGTTGAAGTTAGACGATCGATGCCCGTAGCACTTTCATCATTAGGATCAAAAACTAAACCACCAATTTTTTCTAATTCAGCCAGTATGGCCCCACAATAAATAACCGCTCCGCCTTCAGGCACATAAGTTGTGGCCAATGAAACCGGTAAATAATGACCGTACTCGCCCCGATTTAACAACTCCATTTTTATTTCATCCAAATATTTAAAATATTCTTCTTCAGTATATTGCTTATTTAAAATGCAAAACTTTTTATTTTTCAAACCAATACAGCCAAAACAATCCTGACAATCAGTACACATTAAACAATATTCGCAATTCTCTAAACGAAAAGAGCGATAGGAAAATTTAGTGCGGCTAGAATTAGGACATGAGACGCACATGTAAACATCAGTATTATCAATTAAACCCCAACCATAAGCGCAACCCTGAGAATTACCGTACATCCAAGCGCTGTGCCAATTATCGACCGGGTTATCGGCTGAATCAAAACATTCCGTGCAACGAACAGCATTAGATAAATAATCACCGCTAGATTGTTCGGTATTAACATTAAAATTTTCTGGCCAAATACCTTGAGACAAAAGTAAATCATCAAACTTTTTTTGCCAAAATTCAGCTTCACTTCGTTTGCCAAGATCAATGGCTGCGAGACGTTTTTCATATTCATCCTTGGTTAATTGTTCGTTGAAAAACAAGTACTCACCATTTCGTCGATTGGTCGCGCCAAAACAATTTCGGCAATTACGACAATCAAAAAGAAAAGTCGAATTTAAACAATCGTACGAAGCTCGAACAAACCGACAGCGGTGCAAACGCTGACCGTGCAAGACATTGTGAGATTCAGTAATATTCGAACCAAGCCAAACCACTGATGAATCTGAGATACCAAAACCGCCGGCCGAAAAAAATGACCGTTCTGACTTGCAAGCAAAAGTAAAATAACTATTGCGATCACCAAAAGAAAATAAAGTAATGGAATTTTCCGGCTCAACTCGATTAAAAGTTGCCAAAAGCGGCACGCGGAGCTCAAGCGCTCGCAGTTGTTCAAAAAATGGCCGAGCCAAATCCAAATTTTCAAAAGTATTAGAAAAATCTTTAGCGTGCCATTCTTTATCTGGCAAAACTCGCACTCCCGAAGCTGGATGATGAAAACTTAACACCGGCTTGCCAGTTTCAAAATGTTTATTCCACCAAAACTGAAAGCCACAATCATAATAAGCCATTTGTTTCCAAATAGTATTGGGTGAAAATTTAATCGGTGGTACGTTAAATTTTTTGTAGATGTCGATTTCAGTTTGTTGCAACAGCCACTTTTCACCCATGAGTTCACAGGTCCGCTCACCGGATTTTAATTCAGTGAGGATTTTGGCGACGGCCGCGTCGTAGTTGGGGGTTTTAAACATATATATTGTTACGAATTACGAAAAGTGCCGAATATACGAATGTGGTTTTTATTGAAAAGCACAAGGGCCACAATGGAAACACGGGGAATTTTTTTATTTTCCTTTTATCACCATTGTAACTTTTGAACTCCAAATTCGTATATTCGTTACTTTTCGTAATTTGTAACAGATCAATTATTTTCTTCTAAGTATTTAAGATAACACGCTTGGCAATAAATTTTTCTTGTGGAATAAGTTTTGTTTTTAGCAACAAAAACATTTTTTTGACACTTACTACATTCCGATGTTTCAAAAGCCCAAGAATTGGCGCTTAAAAAAAGTTTTCTTACTCGACTAATAAAATGTGTAGTGGGCGGAGCGATGCCTTCTTGTTTGTAAAAATCAATTTCTGGTTTTAAAAAAGTAAAACGGCGTTTAAATACCAGGTCATCAATCGCCACCCCAACCCAATCTTCTGATTTTAAGTCATTTATTTTGTCTGGAATTTCGTCTGGCTGTCTAACTTTGGTAGCTAAAGACAGTTGCTGACCAATAGCTCCATCTTGAGTTGGATCAAATATGTTAGCGTTAATTTTCTCACCAGTTTCAGTATCGGCCAGACAAAAGAAAGCGGCTCCTGATTCGGGAAAGTAAGATTGGGAAAACGAGGCGGGAAAATATTCTCCGTATTCACCGGCTTGTAACATTTGACATTTAATAGAATCAACAAGCGACCAATATTCTTCTTCTGTATACTGTTGATTTAAAATACAAAAACTTTTGCGTTTTAAACCAACACAACCAAAACAGTATTCACAGTCTTCACAATTCAAACAATATTCACAAGCGTGACACTGGCTACCCCAACCGACAAATTTACAATCATTTGATTTACCGCACGGACAGCAAGAATAACAATTTTGTAAACCAGAACCACCGGTAAAAGCCGAATTTTCGGTGGGTAAAGATGAAAAAGCCGAATAATAATTATTATTAGATTGAACCATTTGATAACAAAAACGGCTGTCTTTGCAATCTCTTAAATATTCACCAAGACAGTTTTGGCAGCCTTCATTAAAATTTTCTGGCCAAACACCTTGAGAAAAAATTAGTTCAGTAAAACGTTTATTTATTTGTTCGACAGTTTCGCGAGAGCTCAAATTAATTTTAGCTAGTTCAACTTCATAAGCTTCTTGGGTCAATTGTTGATTGAAGAAAATGTATTTCTTATTTCTCTGGTTAATTGCACCAAAACAAAATTCACAGTTTTGACAATCAAAAAGAAAAGCCGAATTAAGACAGTCAAAACATTCCCGAATGTATCGACAATTATGAATTCTCTGAGAGTGAACAATATTAAAAGAAGAAGTTACTTTTGAAGAGACGAAAAATTCGGCCGAATTTTCAATATCAAAAGACGCTGAACCAAAAAAACTTCCTTTGCTTCGACTGGCGCCAACAAAATAACTGTTTTGATCACCATAAGAAGAGAAAACTAAAGAATTTTCTGGTTTTATGTAATTGCGAGTTGGCGCCAAAGGTATTTGAAGTTGAAGTTCTCTGAATTGTTTTAAAAAATTAATCGTTTTGTTGTAATCTTTATTAATGGTGGAAAAATCACTTGCCGCGTATTCTTCATCGGTAATAACTTTTAATTTAGTGGCCGGGTGAACAACTGATAAAAGCGGGGCGTCAGTAATCGCATGTTTGTGCCACCAAAATTGATAAGCAACGGTAAAACTGGAAAGAATAGATAATCTTGCCCGGGGTGAATACTTAGACGGCGGCACATTAAATTTTTTGTACCAACTGATTTCTTCTCCGTCCACGTTCCACTTCTCGTTTGTAAGAGCACAAATTTGCTCGCCGGGTTTTAATTCGTCGAGGATTTTTTTGATAGCAATGTCGTAATTCGGAGTTCGAGACATAATCAAAATCGTTTTGCCATTTAAGGCTCGATCGAGCCTTAAATGGCAAAGAGTAAGCTAACGTTTAAACCAAATTTTCATCACTCGCCTGCAGGCTCGCCAAAATTTATGCTCTAACAGTGTAGCCCAAACCACGATGGCTGGAAAGACAATTACGGCCCGAAAGATCCTTTGCCAACGCTTGGGCTCTATAAAGAGCCGCCAGAGCCATTCTAAGCCCATTTGGCGCATAAAATGCGGGGCACGAGGTCGGAAACCAGCAATCATATCTAAAGCGCCACCAATACCGATGGCGATTCGAACACCGGGGAGTTGAGGAAGAATTTTGGCAATAAATTTTTCCTGCTTTCCCTGCCCCAAAGCCACGGCTAAAATTTTTGGTTCGGTTTTAATAAGTTCGTCTATAATTGATTGAGTTGGCGATCCATTATTCGGCACGTCGCCGGGTTTGATAATGACGATATTGGCATTTGGATATTTATTTTTTAGAACCTCGGCGGCTTTTTTAGTCACCTCTGGTCGTCCGCCAACAAGGGCCAGCCGTTCTCCGGTTTTTACGAGTCGGTCGATAGTATCGACGCCGGTGTGGCGGTGCTCAAGATAATCGTCGGTTAAAGCCGCAACGGCATATTCAAGACCAACACCATCAGGTAAGAATAAATCGGCTTGATTCAAAAGAGTTAAGAATTCTTTATCTTGTTTAGTTAAAAGAATAAATTCTGGGTTGGGAGTGACAATGGTTTTGGGTTCGGTTCCGTTAAGCCAATTCTGAAGAGTTTGATCGAGTTCTTGATCGGAGAAGTCGTTGATTTTGACATCGAAGATTGTGTGGAATTTCCTCATAATAACGTCGAACGACGTTATTATGATTCCTGTTTTTTTTGATTCAAGGTAGTTTTTAAGCAGTAAAGGGATATTTTTTAGAGATTCTAGTGTAAAAAAACGATCAATCGTGGCATCATCAACATTTTTTTGTGGTTGGTAGTCGTTTAAAATATTTTGACAAAGCAAATCAATCAGACGTTCTTTTTCTGAAGGCCGCAGTTCGAATTTTTGAAAAATTTCCTCAAGACCAATATGAATCATTTCGTGAATAATAACACCAAGAAATTTTCTTTGATTATTTTGATTGATTATTATGTAGCCGCTGGGATCGAAAGAACCGCCCGGGCCGTAAGCAGTTAAAAGAATTGTGTATTTATTTAATAATTTAAAGCCCCACTGTTTTTGCCATTCAGCCATTTTTTCATAGCCTTGTAAGATAATTGGTTGGCAATCAGAAATCTTTTTTAAGCTATTCGAAAAATCTAAATCAGGAAAAATTTCTTTTTTAAAAATATCAAATAATTCTTTTTCGTTTGTTTCGTTTATTTCTTTATTATTTTGATATAATTCAATAAATTCTTTTTGTTCAGGTAAATCGATTTTGTAATTGTTCTCTTTATAAAACTTGTCTTTTTTGTAAAGATTTTTTACATATTTAAAGGCCTCGTCAGTGGTTTGGGGGCGGATAATTAGGTTGGACATAAAAAATATAGTGGGGTCATAATAGCGGCGGTCGTGGCTTTTTTGACCCCTTTTTTTCTTCAACTATAAAAACTTTTATCCATTTATCCAAACCTATTAAACAAAAAATTTCGGCCAAAAGATTTGCCGCGTCAAATTGTGAAATCCAAACACTTTTTTGAAGACGAATAAAACAAGAATCTTCTAAAAATATCCTTAAAGCTTCACGTATTTCTTTTTTTACCTCAGGAATATCAAAAACGACCATGCATTCCTTTCCACTGGGCAAAAGATCGGTTTGAGTTAATTCAAGTTTGAGGAATTCTATTAGACCTTTTTCCGTCAAATAAAATTTCTTTTTTTTATTTCCAGTTTCAATAAAATTTCTTTTGATCAAACGCTTAACGTTATCCGATATGATTCTTTTGTCCTTTGTATAAACCCTCGAAGTGTTGCTGTGTCGACCAATGGAAATTAAAACTTCAGCCATTTTTGAGGTCGGCCTAATTTGATTAAATTTTATTTTTGGTTTACGCATAAAAGCCACGATCGCCGTTATTATGACCCACAACCAAAATTCCTCTGCTGATCCATACAAGTTCCTTTCAAGTATTATTTCCTAAACAATTTTACCCAAAAACCCACTTATTCACAACTTGACTTTCCTAAATTGGCACTCTATACTTATGAGTGCTAATTTAAATTTTAAAATGTCTAATTTCTAATGTCTAATTACGGAATTTTGAAATTCTTAAAGAAATAATAACAATCCTTCATTAGACATTCCCAATAATTAGAAATTTCTACACTATGTTACCAAATAATTTTACCCATAAATCCCAAGAAGCCCTACAGCACGCTCATAATATTGCGGTTGATAATGGCCAGCCGGCCCTCGAACCCATTCATCTTTTAGCGGCTTTGGTTGGACAAGACGAAGGTGCGGTGCGAGCGGTTCTGGATAAAATTTTACCTGACCAGGCAGCTCTGCGAGCTAAGATAGATCATATCCTTGGTTCCCTGCCTCGTTCTGGTGATATCAATATGGGCGGCGGGATTGGCCAAATTATGCTCTCGCCAGGCATGGCCGCAGTTTTAGGCGAATCTGGTAAACGAGCTAAAATTTTTAAAGATGATTTTATTTCCACCGAACATTTATTTTTAGCCCTGATCGCCGATAAAGCCATTGCTCGGCTTCTTGGAACTTTTGGGGTTAATGAAGAAAAAGTTATGGCCGCCCTAAAAGACATTCGCGGCACCCAACGAGTTGATTCGCCTGAACCAGAATCGCGTTATCAAGCTTTGGAAAAATACAGTCGCAATCTCACCGAAGTCGCGCGAGCTGGCAAACTCGATCCAGTCATTGGTCGTGATTCGGAAATTCGTCGGGTTATGCAAGTTTTGCTTCGGCGAACAAAAAATAATCCAGTTTTAATTGGTGAGGCTGGAGTCGGTAAAACGGCGATCGTCGAAGGATTAGCTCAACGTATTATCGTCGGTGATGTTCCGGAACTTTTAAAAGATAAAGAATTGGTTTCGCTTGATCTTGGCTCAATGATTGCTGGCACTAAATATCGCGGCGAGTTTGAAGATCGCTTGAAAGCGGTTTTAAAAGAAGTGGAAAATTCCAATGGCAAAATAATTTTGTTTATCGATGAACTTCACACTTTGATGGGTGCCGGAACTTCTGAAGGCAGTCCGCTTGATGCTAGCAACATGCTCAAACCAGCTCTGGCTCGTGGAGCCATGCGGACGATTGGCGCTACGACCATTAAAGAATACCAAAAACACGTGGAAAAAGATCAAGCTTTTGAGCGGCGTTTTCAGCCGGTTTTAGTAGAAGAACCTTCGGTTGAAGACACCATCGCAATTCTTCGTGGCATCAAAGAAAAATACGAGCTTCATCACGGAATTCGTATTAGTGATCCGGCCATTATTGCGGCCTCGGAACTTTCTAGTCGCTATGTTGCCGATCGTTTTTTACCCGATAAAGCTATTGATTTAATGGACGAAGCGGCTTCGGCTTTGCGTATGCAAATTGATTCCCTGCCCGAGGCGTTGGATATTTTAAAACGCGATTTAATGCGCATGGAAATTGAACGCAAGGCTTTGGAAAAAGAAGAAGACAAAGAATCAAAAACGCGATTAAAAGAAATAGAAAAATTAATTGCCGATCAACGAGAAAAAGTTGATGCCCTTGAAGGTCGTTGGAAAAATGAAAAAGAAAAAATTGGCGACATTCATAATATTAAGAGCCAAATGGAAACTTTGAAGGCCGAAGCTGAATTGGCCGAGCGTAAAGGTGATTTGGAAAAAGTTGCGGAAATTCGTTATGGCCAAATTCCCACTGAGGAGAAAAAATTAAAAGTGGCGGAAAAAAATCTTTCTTCTTTACAACGTGAACGCGGTATCTTGAAAGAAGTTGTAGTTGAGGAAGATATTGCTACAGTAATTTCTCGCTGGACGCATATTCCGGTGGCTAAAATGTTAGAGTCTGAATTAAAAAAACTGGCGCGCATGGAAGAAGAATTAACCAAACGTGTGGTTGGTCAAAAAGAAGCCATTGCCGCGGTTTCCAATGCCTTGCGTCGTTCGCGAGCCGGAATTGGTGAAGAAAATCGACCAATTGGTTCTTTTGTTTTCCTTGGTCCGACTGGAGTTGGTAAAACCGAGCTGGCTCGAGCTTTGGCGGAATTTATGTTTAATGATGAAACCGCTTTGGTACGTTTGGACATGTCCGAATATATGGAAAAGCATGCCGTAGCCAAAATGATTGGCTCGCCACCTGGTTATGTTGGTTATGAGGAAGGCGGTCAGCTCACGGAAATTATTCGCCGCCGACCGTATTCAGTAATTCTTTTTGATGAAATCGAAAAAGCCCATCCCGATACTTTTAACATGTTGCTTCAAATTCTCGACGATGGACGTTTGACTGATGCCAAAGGCCGAAAAGTTAATTTCAAAAATACCGTTATCATCATGACTAGCAACATTGGTTCTGATATTCTACAAAATACCGGCAAAGAATTAGGTTCAATCGGTTTTTCCGATGGTTCTGGAACGACTGGCGAAGAAGCTGACCTAAAGGAACGAATCAACAATCTCCTCAAAGAACAATTCCGACCAGAATTTTTAAATCGTTTGGATGAAATCATTATGTTCCACTCATTGACCGAAGCTGAAATAGCCGAGATCGTCGAATTACAACTTAAACGTGTGGCTGTTCGTTTGCTCCGAGAAAAAGGCATTGAATTAACCTTTTCCGCTTCAGCCAAAAAAGTTATTGCCGAAAAAGGCTACGATCCAGCCTTTGGTGCTCGTCCGCTCAAGCGAGTGATTCAAACCTTGATTCTCAATCCTTTAGCCCTGAAAATTGTTAGTGGCGAAATTAAAGAAGGTGAAAAAATTAGTGTGGGGATTGATAAAGGCGGCGAGATAATTATTAAGTAATCCTTTACTTTTTAAGTTTTTCTGATAAGATAAAAGCAATATGAGACACAAAATTAACAAATTTTTTCGAGTATTTTTTCCGCAACAGAATCCCGTGGATATTAAAAAAGAATATAAATTACCCGAATCAATAAATTTTTCTTTGCGTTTAACCCAAGACGGTTGGTTTGTTTTAACTATGCCTGATCACCCTGGGCTTGTGACTGAAGCAGAAAATTCTAAACAACTTATCGAAATGGTTAATGACGCCATTTTGACTTATTATGACGTTCCTAGACGTGGCGCGGGTATTGTATACGATAGATTAAATATTGAAGATACTGTTTTGAATTATTACGATTTTTCTAAAGTGGATACAATACATGATTATTTAAATATCGGTGACACAGTTAGACAATACCAAGGTCAGCTTCAAACTCAAAAAGCGTAATTATTGTTATGGGAGAATTAAATTTTAATACCAAACAGTGTCTTCGGGCTTTAAAACGTTTGGGTTTTTACCTTGGCAATAAGCGCCTTGGTCGACACGATAAATTTTATCCGCCAAAATTAATAGCCGATAAATTGTCTGGAACCCAACCAAGATTTATCATAATTCCGAGACATACAGATTTGCATTGTCAACCGGAAATTATTTCAGAATTACGCGTTATGGGCGGCGATGAACTGGTTCAGAAATTTAAAGAAAATTTATAAAAAAATCCCGGCAACAATTGTAAAATTTTTTGCCAGGATTTTTAAATTCTGGAAATTATTTTTTCAAAAAATAAATTTCGCCAGTCTGTGGCAGCTTAAATTTTTTAACCAGATATTCAATCATTTTTATAATTTTAATACTGCGATTTTTATTTATAGAAACATTTACCTCTTTATATAATTTCCAAAAAATTCGATCAATTATTTGTATTCTTTGCTCAATATCTCTTGGTCTTGGTTGCCATTCTTTATGAAGTTTAAAAAAGAATTTTGTAACATTTTGAATTACATAATTTTGAAAATAATAGCCATCAAAATTTTTCTCGATCAAGTTTTTTAAATCACCAGTGTAAGTTTTAAAAGCATAACCAATTTCAATAGTGTCATTTTTTGTTATCTTTTTTGGTCCATTTTTCCAAATTTTTTGGGCCGTTGTTTGAAGCTTTTTTAAGTTGCCAAATTTATCGAATAAAATTTGACCACTGGCTAAAATATAAAGTTCGGCATTAGCCACTCGTTCATTAGTTAAATCTTTTTCTTTAATAACTTTGGCCGTGGCGCAACAAATATCAATGAGATAATTTTTATATTGCCAAATTTTATAATAAGCTTTTCCTTGGGAAATCAGAACCGTAAAATCATAATCACTATTGGCTGAATGCGTACCTTTTAACCGACTACCACTAAAAATAACGCCTTCACAAAAAGGAATTTTTTTAAGATAAGTAGAGATTATTTCTAAATTTTGATTTAATTGGTCGCTCATATTTTTATTTCAATGACCACAAATTAAAACCTAAAAAACGAACTATCATCAAGTATTTGCCAGGCTGAGTATTCTTTTAGTAAATAGGAACGACTGTGTTCGCCATATTCTTGTGGGGAGATAAAGGCTTGATCAATTAAATAGGCCGTTAAAAAACCACCGACCATTATTAAAAGCATTTTTAAAAAATCTTTTCGGGCAAAAATTAGACAGAAAATTATTTGAATAAAAGTTGTGACCACGACAATAAAACATACTGCTAGCCATAAAGCCGCTGGTCCACCACTCAAGCCAGACGGAGCAAAAAAACAAAAGCCCACCAAATATCCAAAAAATATATGCATTGGCCAGATAAGGGGCGAGACGGCTTTTTTATGCACCAGGCTCCAAAAAGAAAATATAACTGCCAAGGCTAAAGAAATACAAATAATAAGTGTTAAAAAACTTTGAAATTCTTTAAAGAGCAGACAAGCAACAGTAAAAACAATGTACATTAGAATAAGCAAAATTTCGCTTAAGTGAAGCTTTTTAATCTTTTTAAAAGTTTTGTTTAGTTGGTTATTCATATTTTTTATTTACCTTCAACATTTTAATTCCTAAATTAATTTCCGAAAGTCATAAAATTTGAACTTTCGTATTTTTTTACACAGCGATAAAAAATTTTAATGGCTAAAACAATCCAAACCAAAGCTAGAAAACCTATCAGCAGAAGTTTATCCAATGAAACATTTCTAATAATTTCAACCGGCAAAGAGCCGAGTAAAAGTGACGGGATGGCGAAAGTGAAAATAAAACGCAAGGTGCCTTGAAAAGCTCCGCCATGAAACATAGAGGGTGACATAAATAATTCGAATAATCCGCTTGTTACCGAGTTGGCGTCAGTAAAAAGAAAACTGGTTGAGTAAATCGCTATGGCAGCGGCTAAAAATACGATAGCGGAAATAATTATCAATAAAAGTATCAACAAAATTTGAACGAAACCGGCTTGGATTACAAAAGCATAAATAAATAAGCAAACCACGCCAAAAACAATATCACCAAGAGATGCAACACTGATCGAAGAAGTCGCAACTCGCATCAATAAATTTTTTGGCGAAAGCATAAAACGATCGAAAGAGCCTGAAGCAGTATAATCAGCCAATTTTCTTATACCAGAACCGACTGACAAAACCAAACCATAACTCAAAGCCACAAAACCTTGTAAACCAATAATATCAACTGCCGTCCAACCGCCAATGACACCCACAGATTTTACAAAAAAGACCCACAAGAAAATGAAAGCCGTGTTATTAATGGCCATGCCAATAATATTCATCAAAAAACTTGTCCGCAGTTCAGCACTGTTTTGCAGATTCTTTTTTATCGAATATAAAGCGAAGGATAATTCGTTATTCATAAAATCAACCACCGTTTACCGAAACTTTTTGTTTAGCTTTTTCAAACATAAAATAAACAACCAAACCGGAAATCAAAATCCAAAATAATTGGATACCGATAAGTTGAAACCAGTCAGTTAACCAAGTTTGATTAACTGTATGAGTTACAAATTGCGAAGCACCGAACGGACTGTATAAAGCGATCTTATATAAAAAAACTGTAAAAAGAGCGACCGGCAAATAAGAACCACCCAAAATCATCACCGCTTTATCGACAATCCAAAAAACCGGATTAACGTCTTCCAGCCAAAAAGCCAACAAACCAACAATGGAATATAAAAAGAGCGAAAGGATGGCGCCGAATAAAAAAGTTAAAATCAAGGTTGGTAGAAAAAGACTGAAGGCCATAGTCGAAGGAAAGCCGATGGTTAGAGCGAGGACAATCGTGGCCAGTAAAGTAATAACCACAAAAGAATACAATCCGGAACCGACCTGCCACCATATGCGATACCACAAATAAGATATTGGTTTACTAAACAATACTTCAACATTTCCCGATTGAATATCTTGCATAATACTCCGAGAAATATCTCGCAAACGCAAAATTGAAAAAGAAAAATAAAAAAAGATACTCCAGGCGGCAAAAGAAAAAGTTGTACCGTTAATTACTCCGTCGTTTAAACTAAAAACGTACCAATATAAAATTAGCAGAATTCCGCAACGAGCAATAACTGAGACCGTATCAACAATAAGTCGGTTGGGATATTGAATACGATCTTTAATGAGAGTTTTTAATATTTTTTTCGCCAATCTAATTTCCTTCATAAATATGGCGAATGACAGTTTCTAAACTGGCATTGTAAACATCAATATCTTCAACTTCAAAAAGATCAAGCAATTTTTTTAAAGATTTTTGAAGATTTATTTTATTTAAGTCAACAATGACTGTAACCTTATTTTTATCTTTTACCGAATAACGTATTCCGTTTGGTAGTTCTGGGAAAATATCAAAATTTGTTTTAGCAATAAGATCAATGTATTTTTCATAAACAAAAGTTTTGGCTAATTCTTGGGTTGGTAAATCTTTGATTACGATTCCGTCATTAATCACAATGGTTCGATTACAAAGAGATTCAATATCACCAACGTCATGTGAGGTTAAAAAGATGGTGGTGTTTTCTTCTTTGTTGATTTTTAACAACAAATCTCGGAGAGATTTTTTGGCCACGACATCAAGACCGATTGTCGGCTCATCAAGAAGGATTGTTTTTGGTTTATGGATTAATGAGGCGGCCACTTCGGCTCTCATGCGTTGGCCAAGTGAAAGTTTACGAACCGGTTGAGTAACAAACGAGCCTAAATCAAACAACTCAATGAGTTCAGTAATTCGCGTTTTGATTTCTTTTTCTGGCAAGTCGTACATAACGCCAAAAAATTCCAATGAATCAGTAAGGGGTAAATTTGGAAAAAGTTGCGAGCGTTGACCAAAAACCGTGCCGATTTGATAAGCCAGTTTTTTTCTATCTTTAGTTGGATCAAGCCCAAGAATATTTATTTTGCCCGAAGTTGGAAAAAGAATACCGGTTAACATTTTGATAGTAGTTGACTTTCCGGCTCCGTTAGGACCAATAAAGGCAATGCGTTCGCCGTGTTTAACCGAAAAAGAAATGTCATTAACTGCCACGATTTCTTTAGTCTCCGGAGAAAAAAGATTCTTTAACCAACCC
>JAZDEQ010000017.1:0-3367 GCA_043808565.1 Candidatus Uhrbacteria bacterium
ACGAATTTGGTTTTTTAATCTTTCGTTTATGGTCTTAAAAAGACAAGACATTCTTTATCCAGAATTGAGTTATAAAATCGTTGGTTTATGTTTTGATGTTTATAATGAAATCGGCGGCGATCATAAAGAAATTTATATTCAAAAAGCTTTATCTGTTGCTTTTAAAAATGGTGGATTAAAAATTAGAGAACAAATTTCCGTCCCGCTTGAATATCAAGGAGTAAAAGTTGGAAAATATATCTTAGATTTCATTATCAACGATTCGATTGTTGTTGAACTGAAGGTTTCTGGTCGTTTCAAAAAACAAGACTTTGATCAATTAAGTAAATATTTAAAAAACTCCGGTCTAAAATTAGGAATACTAGTCAGATTTTCACCAGAAGGTGTGGTTTTTCACCGGGTTGTATCATTACCATAAAAATTCGTATATTCGGCACTTTTCGTAATTCGTAACAAAATTATATGTTGTTATCAAAAAAATGGCTCCAAGATTTCGTGGAAATTCCTAGCAATCTTTCTGACCAAGATTTGGCCGAGCGGATTAGTGCTTGTACGGTTGAAGTTGAAGGAATTGAATCTCAGGCCGCACCGTTGGAAAAAATTGTTGTCGGTAAAATTTTAAGCGTTAAGCCACATCCGAATGCCGATAAATTGCGGGTTTGCGATGTTATTGTGGGGGATAAAAATTTTCCGACTAGCCAAATTGTTTGCGGTGGTTCAAATTTAGCCGATGGTATGAAAGTGGCTGTAGCCATGGTTGGAGCTAAAGTAAAATGGCACGGCGAAGGCGAACCAGTAGAAATTCAACCAACCAAATTACGTGGTGTGGATTCGTTTGGTATGATTTGTTCGGCCAATGAAATCGGTTTGGCCACCGGTAAGGAAGGCGAGCGAGAAATTATTGATTTAAGTTATCTTAAATCAGAACCTGGAATTTCTTTGGCCGAGGCTTTGGAATTGGACGACGTAATTTTTGATGTCGATAATAAGTCCTTAACCAACCGGCCTGATCTTTTTGGTCATTATGGTATGGCTCGGGAAATTTCCGCCTTGCTTGGTAGTAAATTTATCGAGATGGTTCCCAGGAAAATTATGGAAGGGAAGGGTTACGAACTTTCAGTGACCGTGGCTGAGCCAGAACTTTGCCCACGTTACATGGGTGTGGTAATTGATGGGATAAAAATTGGTTCGGCGCCCGAGTGGATTCAAAATCGTTTGCGAGCCGTGGGTATGCGACCTATCAATAACGTTGTCGACATTACCAATTACGTCATGCTTAAAATTGGTCAGTCGCTGCATGCCTTTGATGCTAAAAAATTAGAAAACACTGATGGAAAAGAAAAACACGTCGAGATCTTTGTTAAGCGAGCGGCCGATGGTGAAAAATTTTTTACTTTAGATGGACAGGAACGAGAATTAGATTCTTCGGTTTTAATGATCTGTGATGGTAAAAAGTCTGTGACCATGGCTGGAATTATGGGCGGACAAAATAGTGAAATCGACGAAAATACGACAACGGTTTTTTTGGAGTCAGCTAATTTTAGCTCAGCCGGTATTCGAAAAACTTCGCAAAAATTAGGTTTGCGAACCGAGGCTTCATTGCGCTATGAAAAAAGTCTTGATCCAAATTTAACTGATTTGGCTTTGCGACGAACTGTTGAATTAATCTTGGAGTTAATTCCTGGTACTCGAGCTGTTTCCAAAGTGGTTGATGTTAGCAATTTTTCTTTAAATCAAGGGTCGATTATTTTATCGATGAAAAAATTAAATTCTAAACTAGGCGTGGTGATTGAAATCAGAGAGGCAATAAAAATTCTTGAACGTTTAGGTTTTGAAGTTAAAGAAAAAGACGAGGTTTTGACTGTCAAAATTCCTACTTGGCGAGCCACTAAAGATATTTCTATTGCCGAAGATTTGATTGAAGAAATTGCTCGAGTTTATGGTTATGAAAAGATTGCTTCAGCTCTACCATTTTCCGCAGTTGTACCATTGATCAAAGAACCAGTTCGTGAGTTAGAGAGAAAGGTTAGGCATATTTTGGCTGGTCGTTTTTTGACCACGGAAACTTACAATTATTCTTTTGTTAGTCCAATGACTCTGTCTCGTTTGAAAGAAGAAGTTTCTGAATACATTGAATTAGCCAATCCACTTTCTAAAGAGCGACCGTATTTACGTCGTCATTTAGCCGCCAATCTTTTAGAGAACGTGGAAAAAAATCAGAAGTTTGTCGATACGGTTCGTTTATTTGAAATTGGCTGTCGTTATATCGCAGAATTACCAGGCGATGACAGTGGGGAAGGTAAGGTTTTGCCGCGACAAGATCATTGGGTTGGCCTAGCTTTTGCCAAAAAGGGCGAGGAAAAACCTTTCCGAGAAATAAAACGTTTAGTTGTCGGTCTATTGCAAGAACTTGGTTTGGTAGCTGAAATTAAAGTTGTTGAAGCAAAACCTAATTGGGTTCATCCCGCACGTTGGGCTGAAGTTTGGTTGGAAAATCAGGCCATTGGATATTTGGCCGAGGTTGAACCGAGCGTGGCTTTAAGTTTAGGCTTTGATTTTCGAACAGCCGTTGGTGAGATTAATCTTTCTAAGCTGGTTGGTCTTTCGGCCGGACTAAAAGTTTACGAAAAAATTTCTGAGTTTCCTGACGCTAAACGCGACTTGGCTTTTGTGGTGGCCAGAAATTTTGAATTCGTTGGTTTAGAAAAAGCCCTGCGTCAGTCTTCTGAGTTATTGCGTGAAATTGAATTGTTTGATGTGTATCAAGGTCAGGGCATTGATCCTGATAAAAAATCTTTGGCCATTCATTTAACTTTCCGAGCTGCCGATCGTACATTGTCATCCGAAGAGGCCGATACAGAAATGAATAAATTAAGAGATTTACTTGTTGATCAATTCGGTGCTATAATAAGATAGAGGGGGGGGACGAAATTACGAATGTTTACGAATATACGAATGGTGGAAAATTTATGGTCGAAAGATTAATTCGTAGAAACGATCTTTTGTATAACGATTTAAGTTTTCAAATCGTTGGAGCGGTTTTTACTGTCTTTAATAAATTAGGACCAGGCCATCGGGAGAAAATTTATCAACGGGCTTTGGCCGAGGAGTTACGAATTCGCGGGATTAAATTTAAAGAACAGTTTTATTTTGCTGTTAAATATAATGGAAAAATCGTCGGGAAAAATTATTTCGATTTTTTAATTGAAGATTGCGTAATTTTAGAACTACTGACTTTTCATACTTACATTTAAATTGATTCTATGAGATAATAGAGGCATATGAATCATCGACAAGCATCCCTATTATCTCGCCAGAAAAAAGAAAAACGCCGTTTGAAGGCCGGTAAATTGTTTAAAAAAGGTTT
>JAZDEQ010000018.1:0-21956 GCA_043808565.1 Candidatus Uhrbacteria bacterium
GCCAACTGTCCGCCAAAAGGATTAACCGATCTTAAACAAAAAATCCGCGCTTCCAGACGCCGATTATCAAATCCGAATTTATTAAGAGGGTTTCTCGAATCAAGCGGGTTGTATTAAACTTATGTGTGAAAGGTCAGTATAAATACAGGCCAATAATCGCTTTCAAGTAATTAATTTACCCACACGATTTGGAGAAGACCCAAAATTTAAAACCATTTTTTCCTTATTTTTTATGAACTCATTTATACTATTAACTATTAATAAATCCTTAGGCATAACCGCCTGGCCAAAATCAAATAAGGTTGCGTCGCAAAGATTGTTTGTTTTAATGAGGACTCTCATTTTGAATCCATTTTTATTTGAAGCCTGTAATAATAGTTGCTTTGCTTTTTCTATTGTTTCATTGAACCGCTGAATTTTTATTGGTATTGGTTTTGCAGAATTATCAACATTTAGAAAGCCATCGATGCCCTTATTTCTTTGGACTGGAGTGGCATCAATTATTTTCAACATTTGCAATATTTCTGGGTCTTGATTTAAGTATGAATCTTTTCCATTTTTTAATAGATTAGAGTCTGTTCGTATTGGATTTTCTATTCGCTTATGTGCTAGCCGTATAGCATCATCTGAAATATCAAAACCTATATACCTTCTGTTAAGTAATTTTGCAGCTACTAATGTAGTGCCACTTCCACAAAACGGATCTAAAACAATATCGCCCTCATCCGTCGCTAACTGTATTACTTTTTCCAATAACAAAATTGGCTTTTGCGTCGGGTAGCCCACTCGTTCATTTGCTTTTGGGTTTAAGTACGGAATATCCCAAACATCTGAAAGAGGAACTCCTTTTTTATCGTCCATTAGCTCATATCCGCCATCAAGATTTTCTTTGTACTTGGTTTTTCCATTTTCATCACGCATTCTTTTTTGAAAAATTTGGTCAATATTTGTTGTTGGAGAATAATTTTCAAAAATATGATTAAATTTAAAATTAGCAGTTTTGCTATAAAAATAAATTACTTGATGGGCATTCAATAGACCTTTTTTTGCATTTGACCATCGTTTATATGTCCAGATAATCTCACTTTGAAAATTGCTTGACCCAAAAACATTATCGAGAGCCATTCGCAAATGATGCGATGCACTCCTATCACAATGTAAAAAAATACTCCCAGTATTTTTTAACACACTCTTACATTCAATTAATCTTTCCTCAATATAATTTCTATAGGATTCAATATTTTCCCAGTTATCGTCAAAAAAATATTCTTTTGAATTGTCCCGCGTTTTTTGTGATTGTTTTTTTTGTGTGAAAAATGGCGGATCAAGGTAAATTAAATCTACTGAGTTTGGCTCAATTTTTTTTAATTCAGTTTTGCAATCACCTTGCTTAATCATATTTTTATAATTTGCCTTTAGGTTTGGTTTTAGTCTTTTTATCTGCAATATTTTCTAGTATAGACAGTAAATCAACGCCAGTTTTTTTCTTGATAATTTCCCACGCACCTTTACCAAAATAGTACTCGCCATTTACACCAGCATAAATAGTTTTTAGTGTTTCCTGAATACGAATAGCTTGAGTGCGATTTGGATAGTAGAACATTATACGGATTGGCTTGTAGCCTGCATTTTTTATATTTTTAACCCTAGTATGCTCTTTGGTTATATGGTCGCCATCAGTAGTCGCATCTCTCCATTTAATTTCGTATGCGTCTTTGCCTACAAGGCAATCAATCTCAAAGGTCACAGGTCTTGATCCAAGCTTGTTTGGTATGCGAAGTTTTCTCTGCGTTTTGGGAAATTTTTCCTCAAAACATAAAATTGCTGCTTCTTCCAAAAATGAGCCAGCGTATTTGTAAAGAAAACGACCCATATTTTGATATTCGTCAATCAATTTTCCTTCTTCTGTTGCAATTCCCAAAACTCGGTAAAGTAAATAATGGGAATTATCATCCGTTTCCATTTCGGTAATTCTCCCGGTCATTTTTTGGCGAAGAGTTTCGGTGTATTTGTCAGAAAGTGCTAGTAATTTTTCTTGAATTGTCATAATTTTTTCAGGTTAATCAATACATTGATTATACACCATTTTTACTTTAAAATAAATCGTTTTTTACTGCCCCTTTGTGGGCAGAAAAAAACACCTTGTACCCCTATTATAAATAGATAAAAAAACTTATTTTTCCTTATTATCAAAAAAAGCAAATTTAAAAAAAGAAAAAAAGAGAGAATTTTATTTCACATAACGTCAGGGCTATACGAAGTTTTGCGACTGAAAGGAGCAAAATTTGGGAGAGGCACGAGCCGAGTGCCGAACCGTATAGCCCTTGTTATACGCCCCGAATGCACGAAGGTCGTCTGAGTAAATATAAGAAGTTTTTCATCCCCCGTCCTTCTTTTGTTTGTAGATTCTCTTTGACCAGCCACAGTTACCACAAGCAAGGTCAAGAAACTCCTTTTCGTTTTTTACTTTGAGTGGATTACGACACGATTTGTTTGGGCAGGTAATAATATCCGGAAAAGTTTCTTGGCCTTGCGCCAGTCGGTCTTGAATTTTTTCTTCCATTAACGGAGAAAACTCTCGTTTTTCACGATATAGTTCAGTACGTTCTCCTTGTTCTGGCGCAAACATGTCCATAATAGGGGGATGAAAAACTTTTACCTTAATTCATTAGGCGGCCGTAGTGCATGAGAGCGCAGCGTGGCCGAGCGACCGAAGGGAGCGAAGGAGTCGGATTTTACAATTTTTTCCAGTATTCAACTGTAGCTTGAGACATGCCCGCCCCTTCGTACCATTTTTGAGCGACTTTATTTTCAGCATCCGTGTGCGTCGTCATGTGGTCGCAACCTTTGGATTTAAAACTTTTCACGACCGCGTCGGTCAGTTTTTTTGCCACGCCCTTGCTTCGAAAAGCTGGCTTTACATATAAAGCGTCGAGGTAGCCGAGATTTGAGAGTTTATATCCTTTTCTCGAAGTTACAAATCCAAGGATAAAGCCAGCGATCTCGCCACCTACTTCTGCAACGATAAAAATGTTCTTATTCAGATCACTTTTCCGCAATTTAGAAAGTGGCTTTAAGCGGTTGTGAAAAACTTTATTCTTCTGTGACCATAATTGACGACGCTCCCTGTTTAATAGATCGAGCATCCCTTGAAGGGCGGTCATGTCTTGTTGCATTGCTGGACGAATGTTGATTGCCATATGCTTGTATTATTGGGTTAATGGAAAAAATTGTAAAATCCGATTGCGTATAACGTTTAAGGATATGAGAAGTTGCGACTGTAAGGAGCAATTTGGGTTGAGGCTCTGCAAGAGCCGAACCTCATATCCTTTGTTAGGCGAGGGTGAGCGAGGTACGAGCGAAAGTGCAACGTCCCCTTGAGTTGATAATTTATTTTTTCAATTAGAGGAAACTTTATCCTATTTTAGCCAAACCATTGATTTTCTTTTGGTAGGCATCCTTTTTTATAGGAATATTATTTCTACCTCTAACATAAATTTCTTTTAATGCTTCCAAGCTGATTATTTTAAAAGGATAATTATTGATTGAAATTTCTATAAAATTTTCGGGTAAATTTGAATAATAATGTTTGATTGAGTCAAAAGTAATTTTTATATCATTTTGAAAAACTTTTAGCGAATTATAATCTGTTTCTTGATAAGAAAGTTCTTTTTGCTTTTTAATCTCTTCAATTATAATTGGAAAAACTTCTTCTGGAACTAACAAGTCAATGTCATTGATTTCTATTTCTTCATCCTGAGTAAAAAAAGCATAAGCAAGACTACCATAAACAATTGGTTGTATATTATGTTTTTCACATATCTCAAAAAGAACTTTCGAAAATGACAATAGTTTTTCAAAATAATCTCGATTTTTTGGTTTATAGAAAATTTTTTGCATATTCATTAGATGGTTTGGCTATTTTATAAAAATTTCTAAAGTTTCCTTTCCTTACTTAAAATAAATTATCAATTTCGCCTAATCGCCGCGCCTGATCCGCAGTGACTGGATTCTGGCGCCGCGACGGAAGACGGGCATTGCGGATAGGCGCTGTTATGCGAAGGACGCGGCGCGCGGCCTGAGTAGAACAGCGACGATAGGCGCGGCGATTATGCAAAAGCGCCGCGTCTTTTGCATAACGTTTACGCATCATCTGAAGTTTTCATCCCGACTTAGCGGGATAAAATTTTGATTTCAGACATTGCTTTGTTTGATTATCTCCGCCTAAACCTTCATCTAACTAAGGGATGAAAATTTGGGCGGAGGGAAAATCACATCCTTTGAATATATTTGAGTGATTTTCCCGCAGCCAGATATGCCGTGTTATGTGATGTAGCTAGAAATTTCTTCTTCCTTAATGTATTTTTTTTGGCAATTTATTCTTTCGATTTTTCATACGCTTCTTGGTTCGCCACCTTGAACTCATCAAATGACATCGGTTTGGGATTTTTTTCCGGGTCGTAGGCGTTTCCTGCTCCGCTGGTGTAGAAGTACTGAACGTATGAAGAATATAAATCTTCCCAGTACTTTATTTCTTTCTTTAGATCTATATAGAAGACTTGTACATAGGCGGAGTATATTTCTGTCTTTTGTTCTTCGGTTAATATAATTTCATTTCCATTTTCATCTAAGACGGGCTTCTGTATAGATATAAACTTCTCAAAGTCCAGTGGCTTCGGTAGTTCTTGTTTTGGTTCTTTTTCGGGCGAACCAATTCCCATGTCTGGTGATTTCATAATTTTTTGTTAAATATTAAATTACTTAAAATATATCACTTGTTATGTCGACCGTGAAATAAATTGCCAAAAAAATCTTAAAAATAGATAAAGAAATTTCTGGCTATTTCACATAACGTTCCAGAATATGCGATGTTTGCTGGTGATATAATAGCGAACGAAGTGAGCCATCACCAGCAAATATGGGTGAAATGAGGAGGAGGTACGACGACGAATGTAACCGCATATTCTGTGTTATATGATGTGCCTGCCCACGTTCACATTATTGTAAATGACTCATTATTTCTTTTACGACTTTGGGAAAAGAAATTTTTGTTGTATCAATCCTGACTTCATTTTTTAGAAGAGGTCGGGCAAGTATTTCTTGGTTTATTTTTATTGCGCTTTTCACATCTCGATATTTGCTAGTTCGTGTTTTATCCATAACTCTGGATTTCAGAATTTTGTCATCACTGATTGTTAGCGTGAACAGAATATATTTTTCCTTTTTGAAAGCGCGATGAAGTTCGAGAATGCGCTTGTCTTCAAGATCAGTGATGATGATATTGCCAAAACCATGTTTGATATAATTTTTTGTTACCAGTACTAAATTTTCAAATGCGATTCCTTCCTCTTCTTGATAACTTATGGTTTTGGCTCCCTTTTGACGAAACTCTGGAATCCAACCAAATTCAAAACACGGACTAGCAAGTTGTTTCTGTAAGGCGTGCGCAACAGAAGACTTGCCCGACCCCGGTGCTCCAGCGATAAAAATGATGTCGTAAAATTTCTTTGCCATATTTTTAGTTTAACTTAGTGGGCAGGCATTTCATATAACTCGTTTCTATCCGAATTGTTTTCTTAATAGAAACTAGTTTGGTAGTAAAAAACGAAGTGTGTTATACTTCTAACTAAGAATAATAGTATCATTTTTTGCTTTTTATGCAAGAATTTTTGGATAAAGTTAAGGTGGAATTAAGGTATCGAAATTACAGCTCAAATACTCTTGATAGTTATTTGGGTTGTCTAAAAGATTTTTTTACTTTTCTCAAAACTGATTTTGAAAAATTTGATGAATTTAGGGTTAAAGAATACCTGATTGGTCTAAAAGATCGCGGTTTGTCCGGACAAACAGTCAATGTTCATTTAAATGCCGTCAAATTTTTCTACGAAAATATTATTAAGATACCTTTTAAACTAAATTTAAAATTTTCGAAAAAACCACAAAGACTACCAGTGGTTTTGTCACGCGAAGAAATTGCGCAAATAATTGATTCCATTAGCAACGAAAAACATCGATTGATGGTTTCCTTATCTTACGGAGCTGGCCTACGAGTTTCCGAGATGGTTAAATTGCGAATCAAAGATATCGACTTGCCAAATCTGCAACTAAACGTCAGGCAATCAAAAGGCTCCAAAGACAGAATTACTGTGGTACCGGAAAAACTGCGAGATAAAATTACTCAATTTATGGCCGGCAAACCGGCTGATGAGTTCTTGATTACCAGCGAACGCGGCGGACGATTAACCGAAAGGACGGCGCAAATTATTTTTGAACGTGCCCTGAAAAAAACTGGAATAAAAAAAGACGCAACTTTTCATTCCCTGCGTCACAGCTTTGCCACTCATTTATTAGAAAACGGCGTTAATGTAAGATATGTTCAAGAATTGCTCGGCCATCAAAATATTCGCACCACCCAAATTTACACCCACTTAACCAATCCGGCCTTGAAAAACATTAAGAGTCCGTTGTAAAAAACAATATTCAAAAAATTCGTATATTCGGAACTTTTCGCCGTGCCCTTCCGTAGCTCATCACGAGCGAAGGAGGGTAATTCGTAACACTATGAAAATCATCTTCTTCGGCACCCCCGATCTCGCTGTTCCCTTTCTCGAAGCCCTAACCAATGAGCCTGATTTTGAAGTTCAAGCCGTAATAACCCAACCCGATCGTCCGGTTGGTCGTAAACAAATTTTAACACCATCGCCGGTAAAAGAACTGACTCTGAAAAAAGGAATCCCGGTTCATCAACCTGAAACCTTAAGACAAAAAGAGCTTCCTTCCCTACTTGCCCTTCCGAAGCCCGGCGAAGGAGGGTTCTCTGTCCCCTTTCCCCTCGATACCGATTTGTTCGTAGTAGTCGCCTACGGCCTAATAATCCCCGAAAAAATCCTTAAAATTCCCAAATTTGGTTGCATAAACGTCCACCCTTCCCTTTTACCCAAATATCGGGGGCCAACGCCTATACAGTCAGCTATTGCCAATGGTGATGCGGAAACCGGGATTTCTATCATGCTTTTGGATAAGGGTATGGATACCGGGCCGATTTTAGCTCAAGAAAAAATTGTTCTGGCTTCCGATGAAGATCAAGTTTCTCTAACTGAAAAAATAAAACAACTCGGACCTAAATTATTAATTGAAACAATAAAAAAATATGCGGCCGGAGAAATCAAACCTCAGTCTCAAGATGATTCTCGGGCTGTGGTTTGTAAACTTCTTGATCGCGAAGCTGGACGTATCAACTGGACTGAGCCAGCCAAAGTAATTGAACGTAAAATCCGGGCTTATTTTCCCTGGCCAGGCACTTGGACAGAATTTTTACACAAAGAAAAAAATATTCGAGTTAAAATTTTAAAAGCCCAGTTAAATAATGGTCGACTGGAAATTTTAGAAGTTCAGCCAGAAGGTGGTGCGGTGATGTCTTACGAAGCTTTTTTGCGTGGATATGGAAAAATTTGTAAATAAAAAAACCAACCTCGTCCCAACCCAATCCGATTCCGATCCGATTGACCCTTTTGGCTTGCGCTCGAGCCAGAACATGATGAAACACGAAAAGGTAGTCAATTCGCCTCGAGGCGATCTGAAACAGATAAACCAAGACGAAACAGGCAACCCGTAGCGACAGACAAAAGGGCTCTCTACAAAGGCTTTTTCTTTTCGTCCATTTTCTTTTGGCCGGAAAAGAAAATGGACTGGCGTGCCCGCCATAGCCCTGCCTGTCCGCCGAAGCCGCCTAGCGAAGGCGGGCGACGGCGGGGGTGTGGGGCAAAGCCCTCCCCAACAATAAATACTTTAATAGCCACTTTGTTTAGTAATCGGCGCGGCCATTGTTGTCTCCAATTTTGTTGCTGGTAATTTTGATTTAATCGAAACTGACCAAAGCCAACTTTTTCCTGGTTCTAAAAACGAAACAATAAAAAGTAAAAAGCCCAAACCGATTGGATGATTCAAATAAGGCGAGAAGACATGGGTTACGTAAAGCATCACTAAACCAGAAGCCAGACCGACCGTCAACCAGATCGGTCTTTTTTTATCGATAATAATTTCGCGCATTAAAAAACCGAAAAGTAAAATAAAAGCCAGTGGGCCAAGAATGCCCATTTTTAACCAAAGTTCAAACCAACCCCATTCCAAAGAATAAGTTTGCCAAGTGCCATCAGGCGAAAAAGCCCGGACGCGCGGATCATCAGTTTGAAAAGTTACTTCTTCGCCAAAGCCTTGACCCAAAAGCGGTGCCGCGGCTATGCCTTTCCAAATTTCTGGTAAAAGTTTCCAACGACTAGAAACGGCCGCGTCTTCAGTGTCAGTTGTTCGGCTGGAAAAAAGTCCGGAAAGCTCTCCAGCCGAGCCAGTTCTGTAAGGCAAAGGGAAAAGAATAATTAAAACTAGAAGAATTACACCAGCGATTGGGGCGAGAAAAGACAGTCCTAAAGATGAACCAATTTTTTTCCAAGTTGGTTTAAGCCAGAAAAACAACAAGCTAATCATGACTAAACCACCAGCGATTATACCCAGCCAAAAACTTCTCGATAAACTAATTAAAAGCGCGCCAGCGAGCGGCGTCAAAATTACCACTAACCAAATTCTGGTGCGCCGTGAAGTTTCTTTAAACCAAATAAACGGCATTAAGAAAAAAATAAAAACAATTAAAGAAAATTGGGCTTGAAGAAAAACTCGAAATAGCGAATCGGTCATACGCGTCAATTCGCCGGTTCGCGTGTCGCGGATATAAGTGTAAGACGAAGAAAGCATCCAAGCCGGAAAATGAGTGAATTCGTAAAGTAAACCTAAAGTTAAAAGTGTCACCCAGGCTGCGGCGGCCGCTAAGACTTGTAAAAGGCGACGTTGCTTAATTACGTCCCAGTCAACAGACAAAACCGGAAACAAATAAGCTAAATAAAAATAAGCATTGCCATCGTTAAAAGCTTTGGCTACTTCATTTTGACCCAAACCGATAATGTAACCAGTGGCTACAGCTACAAATAACGGTAGAAAAAAAACTAAACGTTTATCTTGCCACGACAGTTTTACTTTTCGCATCAAAATCAGAATTAGCCAACCAAACATAACCGCCAAAAAAATCGTCATGCGCAGTGATAAAGAAAACCCACCAACTTCGGCTGAAATTAAATGGCCATGCGAATTAGCAAATAGTTCGGCAAAAGCCGCTAATAAACCGTATTCTAATTTTTTAATGGTTAAGACTAAAATAGCTAAGCCCATTAAACCAAGAGCAAACGGTTCGGCTAAATTATGAAAAACCAAGATCGACAATAAAAAGACAATAAAAAGACCGCCTAAGGTTATCCAAAACGGTTTTCCAAGCCATTGATGTTTGAGTGATGATGAATTCATATTACACAATATCGTCATTGCGAGGAGCGAAGCCTCTGAGCGACGTGGCAATCTAATTAGATTGCCACGCGTGGCGCTCGCAATGACCGCGGATTAAAAATCTCCAAGATGATGTTTCTTAATAATAATCTCTTTAGCCGCTTCATACTTACGAACCGACGACGGCATCCAGCCCAACTTTCTCCAAGGGATACGATAAAAAATCGACGGTCGCCATTTGGAAATATTTTTTCGACCGCTGGCGTCAATTACGTAAAAAAGTTCTTCGTCAATAAAAATTCCAATGTGCCCTTCTCGCATCATGGTTAACCAAAGATCCCAATCTTGAAAACGTTTAATCGCTGGATCAAAACCCGGAAAATGTTCACGACGAATTAAAGCCGAGGTGTGAACAAAATTAAGTTTTTTAATCCGACCAACGTCAAAAGGAAAACTGGAAAAAGCTTTCCAACCAAAACGAAAACCACTATAAGCATAACTGGCTTCGGGATGAGCTTCTAAAATTTTGTAAAGCTTTTCCAACATGTCTGGCCGCATAATCACATCAGCATCGCAAAAAATTACCAAATCACCATGCGATTTTTCAAAGCCAAGATTTCGTGTCGGATTAGGATTCCCTTCTTCATTTTCTTTACTGATCAAGATTATTTTTTCGCTGAAGGGCCTTAAAACTTCCAAAGTATTATCAGTCGAGCCATCATTAACCACAATAATTTCGTCAGGCTTTCTGGTTTGCGTTAAAAGACTATTCAAACACTGGCCAATAGTCGTGGCATGCTGATAGGTGGGGATGATGACGGAAATGGTTTTCATAATTTTGACAGGAAGAGTCTTATTAGTTTATTCACCTTACTCTGCCGCTTGACATCGTGTCTGAATATGATATCATTTTTTTGAAAAAGGCTTTCGGCCGTGGTTTATACACCACACTTAGCGGAAGGTCTTTTTTAGTCTATTTGGCTGTTCAACAAGAATAACTTAATCAACAATTTTATGTTGTTCCAGTAACCATTTTGGAACGTTTACTAATACTAAAGATAATTTATTTCCTTCTATCCAATATGTTTCACTTTTCTCAAAAAAATATAGATCACCTTCTTTAATTTCAAAATTTCCTTTTTCTGAATGAATAACACCAAAGCCAGACAGCACATAATAAATTTCTTCGCATTCTAAATTTACCACACGTTTTACTTCAGGATAACGTCCATTAATAAAAGCCGTGGCAAAACTAAATAATTTACTTGGATAATTATATTCCCAGACTTCGCAACCTTTAGAATTTTTAATTTCAACGGCATTTATTTTTTTTACCAACATACACTAAAACTATCAATTTTTATATTTTCCGACAATCTACGTTTTCTACGACTTCTACATTTTCTACAAACACCTTCTTAATTTTTCCAACTGCTTTTTCCAAGTAAATTCCTCTAAAACCCATTTTTGAGCATTTGAGCCTAAGCGACGACGTTCCTCTGGATCGCCCCAGAGGTGCAAAATAGCCTCACTAAGAGCTTCGATATCGCCATCGGGAATAAGAAGACCGGTTTGGTTGTTTAAAACCGCTTCATCGACGCCGGGTTGATCGGTCGCGATCGATGGAACGCCGTGGACCGCAGCTTCTAAATAAACTATACCAAAGCCTTCGCGGTCAACCGAATCGGCTACGGTCGGCATAACAAATAAATCAGCTTGCTCGTAAACTTCAGCTAATTCGGCATCAGATAAAAGACCAGCGAATTTAACGATTGATGATAATCCGAGATCGGCGACGGTTTTTTGCAGCGCTTCTTTCATCGGTCCATCACCAACAATTCGATACTGAAGATTGGGGATTTGGTCTTTGATTTTTGCTAGAGCCTGAAGAACTCGGGGGTGACCTTTACGCGGCACTAAACGAGAGACGGTTAGCAAATTAAGTCCTTGGCCATTTAAGGCTCGATCGAGCCTTAAATGGTTCGAATTTTTTATCCCCGGATAAACCACCTCAGTACTTTTTACCCCAAAATCTCTCTTAACCTCCTCGGCCAAAACGATCGAATTAGTCACCACCACCCTAGCTCCACGCAAAATTTTTCCAACCAACCACTTTTTTCTTCTCAACTCTCCAGCCAAAGCCACATCCATTCCATGAACGATAACAATGTAAGGTTTACCCGTAAAAAACTTTGCCAGCCAGGCCGCTGTCCCTAAAGGCAAAACATGACTTACAATTACGGTTTTGTATTTATCTTTTTTTTGAATTAACAACCAAACCGTTTTTAACCAACGCGGCCAAATTTTTTTCCACAAAAGATCGTGTCGCTCGATTGGATATTCAGCCGAAGCATCAAAATCTTCACTTCCCTGCTCCGGAACTGCAAAAACTAAAATTTCCTTATGAAAAAATTTGGCCAGAGCCTCTAAATACCTAGCCACCCCACCGGTCCGTGGTGGAAAATCAAGCGTGAGGAGTAGAATCTTCGGCATAAGTCGGAATTATTTTTTTTCTTCCCAGCATGGTTTTCAATTCTTTTAATTGGGTCAAGCTGACGGCTCGAGTTGCAAAAAGCAAAATTGTATAAATTATTCCAGCAATAATCACGACTGGAATAAAACCAACGTTTGGTCGAATAACAATGGTGATAAAAGCCATTAGCGCGCCACTGCCAATAATTTTTACAAATAACCAAACCAATTTTTTCCACGGTAAACCCGGGATAATTTGCGGCACAAAATAAAGCCCAGCTAAAAACAAAAACCAAAAACTTATTTCGGCTGACACGGCCGCGCCCATTATACCCAAAAGTGGAATCAACAGAATATTAAAAATCGTATTAATAACCATTGTCGCGCCCATAATGGCCGTCTTGGTGGCTTGACGACCAGCCGCGTTTAAAAGTGAGCCAATAGGAAAATCTAAAAATAATGGCAAAAGAACAAAAACTAAAACTTGTAAAATCGGTACAGCCTCTGAATATTCTTTTCGGGTCAAAGCGATAACGTCCGGGGCAATAGCAAAAATTCCAAAAGCAATCGGCGAGCCAATAACCAGTAAATACCACATGGATTTTTCAAACATTTCGGCTAATTTTTTGGGTTCTCGACCAACCATTGAGCTCATGCCCGGATAAAGAGCTGCCACAAAGGCCATAGGTAAAAACTGAAAAGCATAAGTCATTTTATAAGCCACAGCATAAATACCAACTGCCCCAACACCGATAAAGGCTGAAAGCAAAATCGAATCAATATAAGAATAAAGTTTAGAAAAACCACCGGCCAAAGCAAAAGGTAAAGAAATTTTTAAAAGATTTAAAGGTCTTTCAAAAGACGGGACGATCGCTAGCCAACCCAATTTTTTGACGACCAATAAGGCTGAAAAAATCGCGTTAAACAAACTGCCAGCCACTAAAGCAACAATCAAAAGAATTAATGACGGCTGGAGTAAAAGCGAAAGCCCGCCAACTGTGACAGTTATAAGTTCGCCAATCATCATGCCTAATGATTCATATCGCAAAACATGAAGACCGCGTAGCACACCAAAATAAAGTAGAGAAATTGCATCCTCAATCATGACAAGGCAAGCCAAAAGAACCAAGAGTTGAATTCGCGAATCATAGCCAAGTAATCGAGCGGCAATAATCGCTCCAATCACGCTTAAAACAATAATGGGAATTTTTAAACCCAAAGCTCGCCGCACCAGCCCCATAGCCCGCTCGGCTTCTTTGGCAACTTCGCGGATGACCACTGGAGTAATACCGAAATCAGCCACCACACTAAAAATCGTTGTAACTGTTAAAGCTAAAAAATAAGCGCCAGTATCTTCCTTTAAAAAAATCTTAGCAATAAAAAGAAAATACAAAAACGCCAAAACCTTTTGACCAATCGTGGCCATGGTTAAATAAAAAGCATTTTTAGCGACGGAAACCGCCATAAGATACTGGACATTGTACAAGATTTGGCGCTGATTGACAAAAAACAGTTTTTGAGATTAAATTCATTCAGATAAACAACCTTCTTCTTGAACAGGAGCGAAAATGGATCTCATCGGTCTGTGTCTCATTTGGCCCCTTGTCGCCAACGTCGGAATCGTAATGGGCGCCGAGATCTGCATCAGACTCGGTGGACTACGGCGAGAAAACGGTGTCGGTGAAATCCTTCGCTGTAGCACGATTGCGATGATAATCATAACCGCAATCATCGTGATTGGGTTTCAAGCCAACCCGCCGCTCTGGAGTCTCGTTTTATATGACGCCATCAGCCTCCTGTGCTGGTGGCGGCCCCGGCGGCTCTGGGCCTTTTCCTATGGTATTTACCGAAGGCCGGGGCTTGAATTTCCACGGACCAGCAATTCTTGGCGGGCACATATAAAGGAGTCGCTCGTCAAGAACCAGAGGCTCTGGTTGGCGCGACTCGCCAACGTCCCGCTGATCCTAGGCCTCGCCGTCTACGGTGTGTGGTGGATAATAACCAACAACGTCCGGATCGTCCTCTCCTAACCCGCCGTCTTGCGCCCCAACCAGCTTCCTGGTCGGGGTCGCTGTTTTTTTAAAACCAAAAAATCCCCAGTCTAACGACCGAGGATTTTTAAAATCAAAATTCGTATATTCGGCACTTTTCGTAATTCGTAACAAACTAACGCTTGCTCCACTGTGGTGATCGGCGGGCCTTTTTCTTACCGTAATGTTTACGTTCTTTAACTCGAGCGTCACGGCAAAGAAAGCCTAGCTTTTTTAAAATTGGTCTGAATTCAAGATTTTCTTTAATCAAACCCCGAGAAATAGCTAAGCGTAAGGCATCGGCTTGGCCTTTAATACCACCGCCTTTGGCCCGAGCGGCCACATCAAAACTTTTGTCAGTGCCGGTAGCTACAAAAGGTGATTTAACAATTTCCTGCCAGTCAAAATGAGGAAAATAAAGTTTAAATTCCTTGCCATTGACAGTAATTGAACCAGTACCGGGTGTCAGCTTGGCTTGAACCACGGCTTGTTTGCGGCGGCCAAGAGTTTTAGTTGTAAGATCTGCTTGCATCATATTACTTTTTACTTTGTGACTTTCAAACGTTTAAGGCGCAGTGGACGATGAGTATTTTTTGGCAACATGCGCGAAACCATATTTTTAAACAACTTGGCAGCATTTTTTTCAAACAGAGTTTTAATCGTGGCGGTTTTTAAACCACCCTGATAACCACTGTGGGTATGTTTGACTGTTCGCTCGGCTTTTTTACCAGAAAAAACAATTTTAGAAATATTAGTCACTTCCACAAAATCGCCGACATCAAGATTGGGAGTAAACGAAGCTTTGTTTTTGCCAATCAAAATTTTAGCCACCTCGGTTGCTAAACGACCAGGCACTCTTCCGGTGGCGTCGATTTTTTGATGCTGACGAACGATTTTTACTGCTGCCATATTTATACAAGTTCGATTTGAACCATATCGGCGGCGTCATTTAAACGATGGCCGAGTTTAATAATTCTGGTATAACCGCCTGGACGATTTTTGTAACGTGGGCCTAACTCTTCTAAAACTTTTTTAACTGGTAATTCAGTATGAAAAACTGTCATGAGTTTACGACGAGCGGCTAAAGTTGGCGTTTTACCAGTAGTAATTGCCCGTTCAACCATAGATCGAACGGTTTTAGCTTTGCCTTCAGTAGTTTTAACCTTTTCGTAAAGAATAATGCTTTCTGCTAAATTCCTTAAAAGCGAGCGCAGAGGAGCACTTTTACGGCCGAGGATTTTTTTCTTTGAACGATGACGCATAGCTTTATGGGAAATTTCAATTTCCAAATTCCAATTTCCAAAATTGTTGTGATTATTTTTTATTCAACTGGTAATTCTTCTACTTTTTCGTCATTTTGATTTTCGGCAGAATTGGGGATCAGAAGCTTAAAGTAACCCAATAAAATTTTGGCTGCTTCTTCGATGGCGTTTTTAAGATCAATAGTCCCATCGGTTTCAATAGTCATAACCAGTTTATCGAAGTTGGTAATATCGCCCACCCGGGTGTTTTCTACGCGATAGCCCACGTTACGAACTGGAGAAAAGAGAGCGTCGATAGCAATCATGCCTAATTCATCGATTTTTTCTTTGCGATCTTCAGTGGCCGAATAACCTCGGCCGCGTTCGATAACGGCTTCGAGATCAAAATCAGCTTTAGCATCGGTTAAGGTCGCGATGACTAAATCTGGATTAACAATTTCAATATCAGAATTTGGTTCAAAATCCGCGGCCGTGACCACTTTTTCACCTTTTTCACCTTTAACTTTTAGATGAAGCTTAATTGGGGCATCGGAAAACATTTTTAATCGCAAGCCTTTAAGATTCAAAATAATTTGCAAAACATCTTCTTTAACATTAGGAACTGCCTGAAATTCGTGGGTCGCGCCTTTAATTTTAACCGCGGTGACTGCTGCTCCGAGCAAAGACGAAAGTAGAACTCGACGCAAGGCATTACCCACGGTAGTGCCATAGCCAAAATAACACGGCTCCATGGTAAGAAGCGTGATATTTGGCTGCTCAGATGGCTCGATGGTAATTCGGTTGGGAAGTAGAATGTTTTCCATAAAGAAAGGGTTGGTAAAAATGAGAAATTTTATTTTTATCTCACTACCTAGAGTACAATTCAACAATTAATGTTGAATCAAAGACAGATTGCAGATCCTCACCCTCTGGCAAACTGACAACCTTTCCTCGCAAATCTGCCGGGGTGGCATTTAACCACTTAGGCGCTTGATTTTTAGAAATTTGTTCGACCAGACCCTGAATATTTTTCTTTTTTAATTTGATTTCTTTTATAGCAATTTCGTCGCCAACTCGGACGGAAAAAGAAGGAATATCAACGGTTTTACCTTTGACGGTAAAGAAGCCGTGATTAACCATTTGTCGGGCTTGGCGCCGAGTTTTGGCAAAACCTAAACGATAAACCGTATTATCTAATCTTAATTCCAATTCACGGACCAAATGTTCAGAAGTGTTACCGGTTTTGCTACGAGCGTTTTCAAAATAACGTCGAAATTGACGTTCCATAACACCATAAAGACGTTTGGCTTTTTGTTTTTCTCGTAACTGTAAACCGTAGCCAGAAAGTTTAGGACTCTTTTGCAATGGTCCGTGTTGGCCTGGTGGGAAAGGTCGGCGCTTAAAGGCGCAACGTTCTTTGCCACAAAGGCTAACGCCTTCTCGACGACACATTTTACAAGTGGTTTTTAGAGTTTTACCCATAAAAAATGGAAATCAGAATTGGAAATCAGAAGAATTAGATTCGTCGGGCTCGTGAAGGACGACAGCCGTTGTGTGGCAATGAAGTTTGGTCTTGGATGGACATAATCGATAAACCATTGGCGTTTAAAGCCCGAACTGCAGCATCGCGACCAGAACCCACGCCTTTTACAAAAACATTAACTTCTTTCAATCCGTAAACTTCGGCTTTTTCGGCCGCGCTCTTTACGACCATACCGGCGGCATAAGGCGTGGCTTTTTTAGGCCCCTTAAAACCACAGTGACCCGAGGAAGCCCAAGCAATAGTATTACCATTCAAATCGGTTAGGGTAACAATGGTGTTGTTATAAGTAGCCTGAATATAAGCCCGACCGTGTGGAGATTGGTGGACAATTTTTTTCTTGCCACCCTTACGAACTGGAGCCTTGGCTTTTTTTTCAGTTTCTGCCGCTGGGGCGGTAGAATTTTTAACTTTTTCGTCTGCCATAAAATAATCGAAAAAACTTTAAGTCTTAGTAAGAACCCGGCGACCGCTACCAGAAGTGCGGCGGACATTGCCTCGAACGGTACGAGAATTAGTTTTGGTTCGCTGACCGCGAGCTGGCAAATGCTTAATATGTCGAGTGCCACGATAACAACCAATATCTTTTAAGCGTTTAATATTACCCATGACTTCACGGCGTAAATCACCTTCAACTCGATAGCCTTTTTCGACTAATTCGCGAATTTTATTGGCTTGATCATCGGTTAAATCTTTGGTTCTAATGTCTTCGCTAATATCAGCAACTTTTAAAACCTTTTTGGCCACAGTTGGACCAACGCCATAAATATAAGTAAGAGCGATAATAATTCGCTTATTTGCAGGAAGGGTGATACCGGCGATACGAGCCATATTTGAAATTTCTAATTATTAAATGTCTAATGTCTAATGATGGATTTCTTAATTTTTTAAAATATAGAATATCCTTATTAATTTTGACATTGGAAATTAGACATTGGACATTTTAATTTAGCCTTGTCTTTGCTTGTGACGAGGGTTTTTACAAATAATAACCACTCGACGTTTGCGACGAATGACTTGGCAATCACGACAAATTTTTTTTACTGAAGCCCGAACTTTCATAATTTTAGAATGCAGAAACGTCATCGATCGTTTTAAAATCGATGATGCGAAAATTTATTTTTAAAAACGGTAAACCACTCGACCCTTAGTCAAATCATATAAACTGATTTCCACCTTAACTTCATCACCCGGTAAAAGTCGAATGCGATTCATGCGCATTTTACCAGAAAGATGACCAAAAATGGCTTGACCGTTTTCTAGTTTAATTTTGAATTTAGCGCCAGGCAGAAGTTCTTCGACAACTCCCCGAGCTTCAATGTAATCTTTTGAGACCTGATCGGCCATAGTAAGTGCCAAAATTCTATCAAATCAGCGCAAAATTGCCAAGGCCTCTGTGGATATAAGAAGCGGCAATATAGTAGACTTTTTACTGAAATATGTCAAGAAAAATTGGTAGATTAGTTAATTAAATTATTTATTAGGTTCTAAAACCGCTTTAATTCGCCGAATTCCGGCCGAAACCGCCTCTTCTTTAATGATTTTAAAATGCCCGAGAGACCCAGTGTTTTCCACATGCGGTCCGCCGCAAACCTCGCGACTTACTGGTTTTTCTTCTTTGGCTTGTCCAGAATCCAGCGATGGGTTACCAATCGTATAAACTTTTACTTGGCCTCCGAGTTTTTCATATTTATCTTCAAAAACCCCGATAGCATTAAGGGCCTTGGCTTCGGCCAAATCCATCATCTGGCAGAAAATCGGCAAATTATTTTGAATGGCATTATTAACAATCTCTTCAACCTGTTTTAATTGTTCAGAGGTCAATTTTTCTGGCTGGGAAAAATCAAAACGTAAGCGCTCAACAGTAATATTTGAACCGCGCTGAAAAACATGAGGGCCTAAAACTTGGCGTAAGGCCGCTTGGAGCAAGTGAGTGGCCGTGTGGAGCTTGGTAGTCTCTTCAGAGTGATCAGCCAAACCGCCGGCAAATTTTTGTTCGGCTCCGACCCGAGAAAGGTCTTTGTGCTTTTTAAATTCAGCGGCAAAAACTTCGGCATCCACTTTTTGACCTTTTTCACTAGCCATTTCCTGGGTTAACTCTAGCGGAAAACCATAGGTTGAATAAAGGACAAAAGCCTCTTCGCCAGAAATGGCTGCGTTTTTAACAAACATTTTTTCAAATTCATGTAAACCTTTTTCTAAAGTCTTGCTAAACTTTTCTTCTTCTCTTTTTAATTCTTCTAAAATGCTACTTTTTTTATTTTCCAGCTCTGGGTAGGCTTCTTTGTATTCATTAATATAAATTTCTCCAATCTGGGAACAAAAATTTTCTTGAATACTTAAATCTCTGGCAAAACGAATCGAGCGACGGATAAGACGACGGGTAAAGTAGCCCTGGTCTTTGTTTGAAGGAATGGCTCCGTCGCTAATCAAAAAAGTAGCCGCTCTTAAATGATCCAAGATTACACGAAATTGTTTTCTTACATCAACCCAACACCGTTCCCCTTCTTTTACATACTCGCAATCTTTTTTATCTCCGTATACTTTTCCTGATAATTCCTCGAGTAATTTAATTGAGCCAGCGAACAAATCAATTTTAAACATGTCTGGATCGCCATTCAAAGCCGCGGCGATTCTTTCTAAACCACCACCAAAATCAACATTTTTATTTTTTAATGGCTCAAAACCTTGATTGGTTTTTTTATAAGCCATGAAAACATTATTACCAATTTCCAAAAATCGACCGCAATCACAATTTACATGACAGGGTTCGGCTTGCCACTTAGAATTTTCATGTAATTTTAATTCAGCCCCAAAATCCCAAAACATTTCTGAATCTGGACCGCCAGGTTCACCAACCGGCATTTGCTCGGGCACGCCTGCTCGGCTCCACCAATTTTTCTTTTCATTATAATAAAATATTCGCCCGGCCTGTAAGCCGTCGCGTTCGGGAAAATCAACGATCTTGGCTTCAAGTCCAACACTTTTAAATTGTTCTTGCCATAATTTAGCCACTTCTTCATCTTTAGGAATACCAATTCCCTCTTGCCCACGAAAACAGGTGACAAACAATTTTTCTGGATTTAAACCAACAACTTTAACTAAAAATTCAAACATCCATTCAATTTGTTCTTTTTTAAAATAATCACCCAAAGACCAATTGCCGAGCATTTCAAAAAAAGTAGTATGGCGATTATCGCCCGCTTCTTCAATATCTTGAGCCCGAAAACACTTTTGGGAATCAGTAATTCTGGTTCCCGAAGGATGCTGTTCGCCTAATAAATAAGGCACCATGGGCTGCATGCCAGAACCAGTAAACAAGGTGGTTGGATCATTTTCCGGAATCAAAGAAGCCGAAGGGATGATGGCGTGACCTTTGGCTTTAAAAAAATCTAAGTAAGCTTGACGGAGTTGGTTGGGAGTCATATCGAATGGTTGGAAAGGTTTAAAAGGCATCAAAGGCAACAGAGGCAGCGGAGGCAACATTAGTAAGGACCATTTTATTGGAAAAAGGAAAAAAAGTCTAGAAAAACCAACTCTGCCGATTTTGCTCGACAGAGTTGATTTGGCGCCAGCTATTTTTTTGGTGGACTCGACGGGGCTCGAACCCATAATTCCAGGTGTCAATCCTGAATGAGGTTGCCAATTACCTCCACGAGCCCATAAACTGGCATTTTAAACAAAAAACTCCTTAGATCGAAATTTCCAAACCAACATTCTGTCATTCTGAACGCCTCGTGAAGAATCTCGCCTCGTGATTATTAAATCGACGGTAGATTCCTCTCGTGGCGCTCGGAATGACAGTTGGGTTTGAATTTCAATCAGGGGAGTTGATTGCTGACACCTGGAATTTGATTCAATGAAGAACCTCATTCAGATAAAAATATTTAAACACAAAAACTATTTTTTGTCAACGCGATAGTGGAGACCACTGCAAAACTCGGAGGCCTTTTTTACTTTCCCCATTTAATCGTCATTTAGCCTCTAAAATAGGGATTAAAACAAACAAAAAGGCTATTTTTTATTTTTTCTTCCCACTTTGAAAGAAAAAATTTTCAAAAAAAGAGTTTTGCAGTGGTCTCCTACTTCAGGGTTGACAAAAATCGGTTTTTATGATGTAGTGAAAATACTCGGAGATGGTTTACTAGCCAAACTTCCGGTGTTACAAAAAGCTCCCCCTCTTAAACAATTTTAGTTTTAGAGTTGGGGAGTTTTTTGTTCCGATGTCGGGCCCGTGGTGGTAATTGGTAACCATTTCCGAGTTAACACCGGATATTGCGAGTTCGAGTCTCGCCGGGTCCACCATCACAGAATCGGTGTCCAAACAGAGCTCCCTGAACGGGGAGTTTTGTGTTATCTCAGTCACTTTTTTGTTGGTGACAGTAAAGTTCAAGAAGATCTTTCGCATAATAAAATCAAGGTCAGACATCTTGCCGATTTTTTCTATGCTGTTAGCCAAGTTTTTGAAAAGTTCAAGGAATTCTCCAAGGGTGATAACAAGGCCGGTGTTGTTGTCTTTTTGATTTTTTAGATCAGTGATTTTTTCTTCAAGTTCTTTGAATTTTTTGAGGTTTTCCTTCAAATCATTTTGATATTCTTTTTTCAATACTTTGTCGTCTTTGAATTCAATGGAAAGTTCTTTGAGGTCAGTGATCTTTTGCCCCACGGCGTGCTTTTGAGAGTTGAACGATCTGATCCTTTCGTTCAGGTCTTTTTCTCTGCCTGCGGTAAGTTTGACCATCTGGTCGAGATAGTGCTTATAACCTCGTTCTGAAGCCAATGGGTGGTGTTTGAGAAACTCAACAGCCGCCGCTCTGATGATTTTAGCTCTAGTAATTTTTCCCTTAGATTTACAGCCCTTAGTGTCGCAACGATAATGAAAGTAATTGACCAAGCCGGCTTTTAGTTTTTTCGACTTCAAATATGCGGTCATCGTATGATTACAGTTTCCGCAAACAATCATTCCGTTCATCAGTTTGGCTTTGATGTGTTCCGGTCTGACGATCAGGGTGACGGAGTAGTTTTTGTTGATCTTGTCGAGAGAGCAAACCTTTTCAAAATCCTCGGGCAAAACCGCTGGTTCAAAATCGTATTTTTCAAATAAGCTGACGACATTCGTGCCAAAAACCATAACCCCAGCGTAAATAGGATCGTGGAGGATTTTGGAAACAAACCCTTCGTCAATGGTCTGCTTCTTGTGTTTATAATGGACCCATAAATTAGGACAGCGTGGTAAGATCTAAAAGCTATGATCAATACCATTCATAAAACTCATCCTCCGGCCTTTAAAACTAAGGTGGCTTTGGAAGCAATTAAGGAAACAAAAACCATGGCCGAGCTGTC
>JAZDEQ010000019.1:0-3433 GCA_043808565.1 Candidatus Uhrbacteria bacterium
CAATACGTTCGTGAGCAATGGGAAAGAGATAAACAAGAAGACGGTGAGCAAATGGAATTCCATTGGTAATTAACTAACTAAATAGCCCCTTCTAGGGGCTTTCCCGAAACTACCGGCTCTGCCGGTAGAGGATCATTTTTATCAAAAAAATATCGAGATTGGTTTTAAGCCAGTCTCGATTTTTTTATGGTATAATCATTCAGTTATGTCTCAAAAAAAGAAAAATAAAATTTTTTGGCCATGGTATTTTGGCGGCGGTCTTTTGCTCTGTTTAATTTTGGTCACCTATACTTTTCGTTATCTTTGGTGGCCTGAATCAAAACCTCTAGTTGCCACGCCGGCCGTAATTAATGAAACCTTGCCGTTTCGTCATCCTTTGACGGGTGAGTTATCGGTCACAGAAATTACTAAACCCCAAGTTTTTGCCGTGATGATCGAAAATTCAGCCGAGGCTTGGCCGCTAGCCGGTCTTGAAGACGCTTTTTTGGTTATTGAAGCACCGGTCGAGGCCAGTATTCCGAGATTCGTTGCTTTTTATGACAGCAATCAAACGGTGGAAAAAATCGGTTCGGTTCGTTCGGCTCGGTCATATTATTTGGATTGGGTCGCAGAATTTAGTGCTCTTTATGCTCACGTTGGCGGTTCGCCAGAAGCTTTAAGTCTGATTCGGAATTCTGACCTTTTTGATTTAAATCAATTTTGGCATGATCAATATTTTTGGCGATCAGCCGACCGTTTCGCTCCACACAATGTTTACACTTCTTCCGGACTTTTAAATCAGGTTTTGACCAATCAAAAAGAACCACAGGAAATTGATTATGGTCTTTGGTCTTTTAAAAATGCTGAGCCGACGGAAAATCCTATTGATCCAAATTTGTTTTTGAATCATGACTCTTCTTTGTATCGAATTGAATGGAAATATCAGCCTGAAACCAACGACTACCTTCGTCGGCAGAATGATCGAGAAATGACCTCAGCCGATGGCGATTCTATTAAAGCCAATAACGTCGCGGTCGTTTACACAGAAATTTTGGCTATTGACGCGCTTGATCGCAAAGAAATTCAAACCATTGGTCAAGGCGAAGCTCTGGTTTTACAAGATGGCAAAAAAATTCCCGCGGTTTGGCAAAAAGAATCAGCCACTGATCGTCTGCGTTTTTATTCCGAGGACGGCAAAGAAATCAAATGGAACGCCGGCAAAATCTGGATCGAGATTGTGTCGACATTGGATAAATAATAAAAAGAAACCCCCAGTCCGTCGTGGATCTGGGGTCGTGTCGAGAAGATGTGTGGGCCCGTGGTGAGGCCGTGGGGGTAGGGGCAAAAAATTTTTGCCCGAGGATAAAAAAGAAAGAACGATTCACGAGTTGAGGCGGACGGCCTCGGATAGAGACTTTGGCCATCCGCCTCTTCTCATTACTACGCGGAGCACTAGGTGGGGATTCTTCGTTGATCCTACCGAGCGACGCTCCGGAAAAGGGTGGTTCTGGTAGTAGAACAGGCGTCGCCCAGACTGCGTGGCACGCAGGTAAGGGCATAGCGGCCGAAGGCGGGTGCCTGGCCGAGAGGGGGTGTCGAAGTGTCGAGACCGAACGTGTTATCAGTCATCGACGACAGCCTGCTGAGCGAAGGAGCGACGATCCAAGGATCACCTCCGATTCGGATGTGGGGTTGAAAGGTCGGCGCGCACTGGCGGCTCTGGGACTCCTGAAACAGGTGGCGGCAGAAATCAGTGCTTGACGCTGACCGAAAATATTATTTCACTTTTTTTAAAATTCGACAAGCACCACTCGATTCCAACCTTCGAGATCTTTAAAAATGAGCGGATTGGTTTCAGAAAAATCGTGTTTGATAATTTCGATAATTTTTTGCGTTTGGTCAGGATCGATTTCCAAAATTAAAGTTAATTGAGCAGGGAAGAGAGGACGAGATTTTTTTAAATCGCGAATCAGGCGCCAGTATAAATCTAAACCATCGTGGCCGGCTGTTAGTGCTAGAGCTGGCTCAAAATTACGGACGTTTGATTCAAGACTGTACCATTGGCTGTGGCTTAAATATGGTAAATTGGCACAGACAATCAGGTTAGTACAAGTATTTTTTTCCGGAGAATTTTTTAAAGTTTGAAAAATTTTAATTAAAGGTTCCAGTAAATCACCGTGACGAAAATCAATCAAATCAGCGATTTTGTTTTTGACCATATTTTGTTTTGCCACGGTCAAGGCTTCAGAGCTAACATCTGAAGCGATTACCGGCAGACCAGTTTCGGCCGCTAAGGTGATGGCAATGGCGCCACTGCCTGTGCCAATGTCGGCAAACCAACATTCGCCATTATTTTTTTTGGCTTCATTTAAAGCTATTTCAATTAAAGTTTCCGTGGCCGGGCGGGGAATTAAAACATGGGGGTTGACCAGAAACGAACGTTTGTAAAATTCTTTTTCGCCAATAATGTAAGCTACGGGTTCTTTTTTGCTACGGCGATTGATAAATTTTCTAAATTTTTCCAATTCGGTTTCTTTTAATGTTTGATCAAGATGCGTAAATAAATAACTGGTCGGTGTATTTAAAATGGCCGCCAAAAGCACCTGAACGTCCAAAAGCGGCGAAGCCGAATTATCAACTTCGTCCGTACCAGCTTTAAGTTTCTCGTTCCCCCATTTTATGGCTTCAACAATGGTCATAGTTTGAGACCACAGTAACACTCATTTTTTCGGGCTTCAAGGGGGTTACGAAACCACGAAATTTTTACTTCGTCATTGCGAGGAGCGAAGCCACTGAACGACGAAGCAATCTAATGATTAGATTGCCGCGTCACTCGGCGGCCTCGTTCCTCGCAATGACGAACGAAATAAATCATGGAAATCAGGGTAAAAAAAAGGAACGACCGTCGGAGGTGTTCCGGCGGGTCGTAGAAGGCGTGGCTTACGGGGTAAGCCAAGAGAAAAATTTTCGGATTTGTCCTGAAAAGGACTGGAGAGTCGAAGTGCTACGTTTGTAGCAATGGCGGACTTCCTTTTAATAAAGAACTGTGGCAACCAGACAGTCGCGAGAGCGGTTCCCTTTCGGAAGCCCCCCCTCGCGCTGTCAGTTGTCGGGTACGAATGCCTCAAAGGGCGTAGAGGCATCTACCCAACGCCTAGCCGCCCGCGGTGAGGGAGGCCGCCTTCGTTGTGTTCGCCGCGAACTGCGGTGGACAGATGAGGGTGGCTCCCCGATGTGTATCCATGGGGCTGCGGGTGACCAGGTTGCGGCTCGCGGTGTCGGTCGCGGAGTCGAAGGTGATTGGGGAACAGGAGAGAACATAGCAAAACAAAAAACACGACTCTCGGGAGCCGTCTTTTTTGTTTTGCGCAGATATTTCCGAGGTTATTCTTCCACCCCTTGAAAGATTTGTCAGATCGAGTATCATGCCAGGTTTCCTTTTATGCTTTTAGAC
>JAZDEQ010000020.1:0-19313 GCA_043808565.1 Candidatus Uhrbacteria bacterium
CAGGGCTAACGCATCTTAATTCCAAGCGCACCAAGCAAATAATCATGATCCCAACCAGCATTCAGCCGCTTTGCTTTTATACCGGCTTTAACCGTTAATTCACGTTTTAATAAATTGAGAGTTATTTTTCTGATAAGGGCAAAATTCTGTTGAGCATACCCGGTACGAATGCGTGATTCATCTTCCCGATAGGCAATGTCAAGAATCCAATGTAAAGAGTTTTCTATCCTCCAATGGGCACGGACAATAGCAAGAATATTTTCAGCGGTGGTGTTTGCGAGATTGGAAATATAAAAACGCGTTTCTTTTGATACGCGTGTTTTAATTTTTCTAGTGTTGGTAATTTTGATAATACAATTAAGTCCCCAAGAATCTCTATTGCGAATAGAACGAAGTTTTTCTTGATCGTTTATAATTTCACATTCTCGTGTAACAACGCGACCGTGCGATCGATCGGTTTCTTTTGCTTTATCCGTGGTAGAATCACGACAAGACTCAAACAAATTTTTTATATCCTTAAAAAGTTTTGGTTGATTGTTTTTAACAGCAATAACATAATTTGCCCTTGTTTTTATTAAGGTTTTCAGTATTTCTTTATAACATCCGGCCGCATCAATCGTAACGGTGCATCCGGCAAGATTTAGAATTTCAATAAGTTTTGGAATAGCTTTGAGTTCATTGGACTTTGTGTCAATTTTTCTCTCGCCAAGAGATAAACCGTTTTTTGTTGCGAAAGCGGAAACCAAGTGCAGAGGGAATGTACCATCATTATTTGGATGAGAACGCCGAACCGTTTTTCCGTCTATAGCCACAACGTCACCACCGACGAGCAAAGCAATGCTTGCAACCCAATTTTCAAAACTTCGCTCAAATACTTCTGCGTCCAAAAGAGCAAAGACTCTTCCGAATGTATCATGAGAAGGAATACCGTTTGGAAGCTTGAGAAAGGTTTTAAACCACTCTTGTTTCGCTCGGCCAAACAGTGCCACTTCCACCCAAGAATCTGCTCCGCAAAGGATGGCACAGATGGCAATAACAATGATCTCGATAAGAAGATGACGGCGTGATCTTTCGACACGAGGATCGGGAATAGATGAAAAAAATTCAAACAAAGTTCCTCCAAATTGCATAAAACATGGTCTTATTGACCATGTTTTATGATACCAGTTTTTTAAAATTTTGCTAAGTTTAGGTGAAATTAAGATGCGTTAGCCCTGGATGGTGCCCTCGATGAGGGCGTGATCGGCCCAGAAGTCCATCGCCTGGGCGAAGCTTCCGGTGGGGTCACCGGGGAACTGGGGCGTGGAGTCGCCGCAGTAGGCGGCGACGACCTTCCACCCGTCCTCGTGCGGGTGGGCGATCACGGTCTGGGTGCGGGACATCTGGGGCTTGACGCCCCGGACGAACTTGCCCCAGATCGGAGAGTCACCCCTCCGCTGGACTTCCGCGTAGAATACGTCGTCGCCTTCGAAGGTGACGACACAGCGGCAGAACCCGACGTTGAACGGAAACTTCTTCGTGTAGACCTCCGCCGAAGTCCGGAAGGCACGACTCCCCTCGGGGATGTCACAGTCCGGGGCGAAGATCACTCGGTAGTTATCTTCGTTCTCGAGGATGGCTTGCGCGCGGGCGAGCTGGCGGGAGGTGAGGGCAGCGGCGACGCGAGCGGGGACACTGACGGTTGCGTTCTTCATTTTCTTCTCGTTTTCTTCGAAATACCGGAATCCGTCCGGCGACAGTCGAAGCGCTGGGTGTTTCAATGTTTGCGCTCCGATCGTTGGTTTTCTTTTTTTAAGAAAAGCAGTGATCGAAGGGCGAGTGGTGCAACTCGCCATAACTCTCGGCTGGTGCGGCCGAATTTTTTGTTTCATATTTTGTCTGCCGGAAGAAACAAGAAAAGAACCGGCTGGAAGCCCGAGGAACTAGTCCTCGAACTCCCACTTGAGGCTGTGAACCCGCCAGAAGCGGATGAACATCCCATTCCGCATTTCTGCGTAGAGGGGAAGGATATTGAGCTTGGCGAGGCCTTCAAATACGGGGTAGGGCGCGACGAGGATCATCTCGTCTGCTCCGGACCCTTGGAACAGGTCAGCGACTTCGCCGGCTTGGACAAATCCGTTGGACATCTCGGAGATGTCCTGCTGGCGGGTTCCGACCTCGCAACCGGTGAGTCGGTCGAGTTCATCGAGTTGCTCTTCCGTCATTTCATGACGGGAGCAGACGAGGATCCTCGAGCCAGACAACTGGCCGGGGTCGCGGAGGTCGAGGCCGACGCCGACCAAGCGCCGGAACTGCACAAAGCAGAACCGGCGTCCCTTGACCACGAAGTCTGGCGTCTCGCCAGCCTCCGCGGTTCGGGTTTCCGCGAACAGAGGGCGTAGCCCTTCCTCGCAGACCCTTTGCAGGGCTGCGGCAGGGGCGACAACTACAAGGTCGGTGAATTGTCTGGATCCGAAGAGCCAGGCAAGCCGCTGAGTTTTGGTTATTCAAGGCAAGCAAGCCTTGTATGAAGCGGTTGAGCCGGCCAAACTTCAGGATCTTATTGATTTTAAAATGAAAGAAGTCGAAGATTTGCGCGGACATTTTAAACAAGCAGTTTCTTCTTTATTATCAATGTATAATCTGTCGACCGGTCGGCCGACAGTGCGAATGTTTGAGGGGCTGGAAGGTTTGGAAAAATCCATTGAGGAAACCCTAGAAGCCAAAACTGATATTTGCACTTACATTGATATTGCCGCTTTAACCGGCGAACTTGCTCAAACTAATGCTCAATATGTGCGTCGGCGAATCAATAAAAAAATAAATAAAAGAATTTTAGTTACTGATACGCCCGAAGCCAGAGCTTTTTTTGCCAAACAAAATACCCCTTACACCCAAGTCGGGTTTTTAAAGGGGTATCCGGCGGCTTTGGCCACGGCCATGGAAATTTATGATGGCCGGGTTAGTTATTTTACTTTAACTTCTGATAAAAAGATTTCCGTGATTATTAATGATCCGTTGATTTATCGAACCCACTTGGTTCAGTTTGAGTGGCTGTGGCAGATGGCCGAAAAAATCAGCTATGCGGCCGCGGCTTCGGCCGCGGATGGAACCGGCTCGGCTGAATCGGCTTCGAATAATATATAACGATATCGAGGATTGGCTGAATCAGAAAAATATCTTGTACCAATCATTCCAGCCATTTCCATTTTTTTAACAGTTTTCAAGAAAGCTTCTGGGTCAACCGTATCAACTTTTTCTAACTGAGTTCCGGTTGGCGGCTGACTAATAATTTCTGCGGCCGGAATTTTTTGTTTTCCAGCATAGCCTTTATTTTTTTCATCATCGCGACGCAAAAGCAAACGCTGTTCTTTTTTATCGGACTCGTCAGTGGCAAATTCTCCAACACCAACTATTGTGCAACCAAAGTCTTCAACATATTTGGTACCAGCCAAGAGATCAGGGAAGACATCGGCGTAAATAATTTGGGTTTGAGCTTCGTGATCAATAGTATTTTTCAAAACCGCTTCGCCAAGGGCTGAACTACGGAGATTTGTTTTGACATTAAGTGAGGCGCAGTATAAAGCCGGTCGGCCATCTGGGGTTTGGGTTTTATCAAAACGGACAAAAGCAATAATTTTGCCGTCTTTTTTTAAAATAGCAAAACGGCTGGCTTGATTTTCAGTTTTCAGTTTAGCTTCAAGGCCTTGGGTTAAACGAGCGGCGGCCTTGGGCTTTTGTTTTCGCCAGTTGGCTTGGAAAATATCGACAATCTCTCGGTGTTCAGTTTGGTGTTCATCCTGTGCGATTTCGGCCGCAGTTTTTTGTTCAAAAGATAAACCGCGCACTTCATCAAATTTTACTTCGCTGGGATTTTTAAAAGCGGTTTTAAAAATCCCAGCAAACACCACCATATCGGTTTCGTAATTTCGGAGTTTTTCAGCCACGGCTTCAGCTGAAACATTATCGGTTCGGGAAATTTCCACCAGAAAATTTTTGGCCCGATCTAATAATTCTTGTTCAACGGCCACGGCGTCGATTTTTGTTTCACCGCCTTCGGTAAGAAATTCGCTGGCCAGTTCTGCGGATTTTTCCTGAGCCAACAAGGCCAGTTGACCGTATTGGGTAAAAACCTGTCGAGCCAAAGCTTCTGGCAAGTTCTCGCCAATAGATAAAATAGAGACCTCTGAAAAAATCAGTTTTTAATTTCGTCTGTCCGTAGACAGACCAGCGAAGTTAAAAACCGATTTTTTTGTTTGTTATTTTTTTGTCTTCTCGTGATTTTAACTATTGTTTTTGTTTTTCTTCTTTTTAACCTCTGAAAAACTCTGTTTTTATCATGTTGGTTTTAAGGAAAGCAACCGCCTCAAGTTATAAGCGGCACAGATGAGAGTTAGGTGAAAGGTATTTTTCCTTAATCCTCTAAATCTAACACACCTTAACTTCATGGTCTTTTTTATCCAAGCGAAGGGATGCTCAACATGACATCTGACCGATGATTTTTGACGATTATCTTTCTTTTGTTTTTTTGAGAGTGGATGGTTGACACTGGCTCTGTCTAGGATACCCCAAAAAATTCCTCTTTTTCTAAAATCTTTTTTCTTTTCTTTATTAACAAAAGCTTTGTCACCATAAACACCATATTTTTCGTTTTTTGTTAAATCGTCGAAAGCTTCAGAATCTGGAGTGGTGGCCGAGGTGATGATTGGTTTTTTGAGAAATTGACCTTGGACATCCGAGCCGTCGTGGATTTTATAACCATGATGACACCTTCCGTTCTTTTTAGTGAAGCCGGCGTCTTTATCTCTGGTGTTTGTTCCATCGTTTCGTTTCTTGCCTTTCGGGGCTTCAATGATTGTGGCATCAACGATAGTTCCTTTGTCTATGCGATAACCGCTGTTGTCGATCATCTCATCAACAACTTCAAACAGTTCATTTTCGGCATGAAGTTCAACCAATTTGTTGCGAAAACGACAAACCGTGGTTTCATCAGGAATATCAGTTCGATCCTTAACCTCCAAGAAACGCTGAAAAGAAATTCTGTCCAAAATCTGTTCCTCGAGTTCCGGATCAGAGAGTCCGTACCAAAGCTCAAGAAACAAAGCTTTGATTAAGGTGTGAACCGGAAAACCAGGTCTTCCCAGATGACCATCGTATAAAGCCGGAGCTAATTCGTCACCAATTTCTTTCCAAGGAACAAGATCATTCATCTTATTTAAAAATTCGGTTGTCCTCCTACCTCCTTTATCTGCCATAACAAAGGAAAACAATGATGAAGTTGATGAATTTTGTGAAGGCATAAATGTGTTAAAACTTAGCTTATTATAGCTATATTTTACCACATTTTAACCCTGACAAACAGGGGATAAATAGGTGGAGTTTTGCAGAGGTCTCAATAACATCTCGGAAATCATCACCATATTCACAAGATAAAAAGGCTCGGGCACCATCAAGACCAAATCTTTGAGTAAAGGCTGAGACGGGTTTTTCTTGGTCGGCCGTATAACCTTTTAATGAATTAACAAACCAAAGTTGTTCGCGGGTTGTAAGTTCACGAATTGGAAAACCATAATCTTGTTCCAAGCCGTCTATAACATCGTTATCCAGAAACATCGAATACAATATGCCGGCTTCGATTTGTCTGTCGCGATCCGCGTTTTTAGTAGGCTTAAAAAGAGCTAGTTGTTTTAGGACTACGGTTTCTTCTTCGTGATAAATTTCAACCCCCAGCCTTTTTCTAACCAGGACGGTTCTAGAAGGATCCGAAGAATCGGTTCGAAGAAATTCTTTTGACACTGGTATTAAAGGCACTTCAGAACGAAGACCAGTTAGAGCGGTTTCATAGACTTCCAGTCTTTCGCCCACGGGTTTTTTTGTTCTGGTTTGTAGTCGAGAAATAGTCGAGCTTGGATTTCTTCCAAAAAAGATTTTGTCTTGCGCCGAAGAAGAGAGGAATTTACTTCTTGGCTGAATTTTCTTATAGCATCAAGTATGTCGTAGATAAAATCCATTGGTCGATCTTGGAAGTCAAATAAATAAACAGTAGTTTCGAGCGTTTTAAAAATTGCCGCCAGAAAACCTATACCAGCAAGATCGTTTGGATTTTTTGTTAAAGATTCAAATTTTTTTAATATTGCCGATTGGGTTTCTTTTGCTTGGGCAGATTTATCATCGATGCGAACAGCTAGCGCCGCCGATAACTCATATTCAAAACAACGGGGAGCATCTAATCCGGAAAAAATTCCAAGAGAAGACAATAAAGCCGTAGGGTCAATTACAATATTTTTACCGTTACGACTACGAAGTCGACCGGCGATTCTCTCGGTCGCTTTTGGGTAAGAAGAAAAAGTTTCGGGTAAAGTTGCCACCAATAAATTTGCCAAATTCATTTGTCCGCTTTCAGCGTCTTTGGATGTTAAAACTCGAAGAATTTGCGAGGCGTCTTTAAATGGGTACTCTTTTGATTCTAAACAACCAAGAAGATTAAAAATAATTTCTTTTTGTTCTTCTTGAGAAAGTTTTTTTATTTCCTCACTAGAAGCCTCGGTAAGTAAAAGAGGAAGCCAATCATCTAATGTTTTTCCTTGTTGCCACTTAGACAGAAAATCACTACGGTTTTCTGTCGTAGCCATTTCTTTGTCATTAATTGGTGATTGGGAGTCGTCATCGAGCATACCTTAGAACCACGAAATTATTTTCAAAACCATCGCTGCCAAAATAATAATACCCAAAAACCAAAAATAACACGAGCCGCCGGCTTTGAGGCTGTTTGATTTATTCGTTTTCGGTGGGTTCTGGTTTTGGTTCGGGGTGGGCATAAGGTCCAGTGGCCGACCAAGCAAGAATAGCTAGTAGACCAGCGGTTAATAAGGCTAAATCATTTTTGAAAAACGGGACATCGACTAAACCGTGAATTAACATTTCGGCGAGGGCGGTAGCTGAAGCTAAGGTTATCCAAAAAAGAGTGGATTGTCGACGGTGTGATTCGCGAATCGACCAGACAGTTTGCCACAAAAAGGTCGCAAAGGCAAGTAAGCCAAGTAGGCCAAGTTCGCTCCAAATGTTTAAGATTATATTATGCGGATATTGGAAAATTTCAATTTCTTCGTGGGTATGATACGGCGCGAGAGCCGTCGGATAACCGGAAAGGCCGGCGCCCAAAAGCCAGTTATCTTTTAACATAGCGACGGTTTCCGTCCATTGTTTCAAACGAACGCTGCCAGAATAATCTTGTAATAAAACTTTCTCGCGAAAGTTTGGAATAAGAAAAACCAAAATTATCGTCGCGGCCATTAAGGCGGCCGAGAGCCAGCGAGATTTTTTATTGAATAAAACGAAAAGTAAAATTGTCGCTGGCACGGCCAACCAAGCCGCTTCGGTTTGGGAAAAAATAATCGCGGCCAGCGAAGCGCCAGAAACCAACAACCAAAACCAAGCTCGAGAATAAAATTTATCTTCAGAATATTTTCCGATAAAATTGAGTCCTAGAACAATAATTGGTCCGAGATATAAACCAACAGCATTGGGGTAGGGAAAGAGGCTGGTGGTTCGTCCTTCCACATCCCAAGGAATAGGTATAGATAAACCAGAAAAATGTTGGAAAATTGCCAACAAAGCAACGGCTAAAGCTCCGAGTCCTAAAAATAAACAGGCTTTTTCTGCATCGCCATACCATTTAAGGGTTGATCGGACTATAAAAAAGAAAAGTATTGGTTCAACAATAAACGCCTTGAAAATTCCCAAAGCCGCCATTTTATCCGGCGCGACAACGATTCCAATGATACCAGCGATGGCAAGGACGGAAATCGGAATAAACCAACGGCTGAAGCCCCCTCTCCTTGCGAAGGAGAGGGTTGGCCGCGCCCGCCAGAGCCCGGCGACGGTGGGGGTGAGGTGTATCAACCACCCAATCGTCACCACCCCAATCATCATTTCCAAAAATGTCGTCGGCAATCCCAAAATTTCCAAACGTAAAAGATAAGCCGGTAAACAAGCAAAAATTAAAAACACGGCCAGCCGTAAATTTTTCCAAGCAATAACGGCGTAGATAATTATTAGAATGGAAACAAGGAATAAATACATATTTTAAGGGGACGGAAGGGGTTTAAGGGGTTGCAGGGAATTTTTTTTGTAAAATTGATTTTGGTTATTCAACAAAGTCCATCCCCTCCTTGTTACTTTCTACAAGGAGGGGCTACCCGCCGTCGCCGGGCTTTGGCGGGTCCACCATAGCTTTAGCGAAGGTGGAGGGGTGGTTTTGATTTTTCGGCAATAACGATTTCAAATCAGAAATTTTTATGCCACCAATTAAAATTATTATCGTTGCGTAAATTAAAGCCCCGATGATTATGGTGATGACAACTGGTGTGGTTGGTAGTGAGAGCAAAACAAAATACATGAAAAGTCCGGCGGCCAAAGCTTTGATCGTGATTTTGAGATTGGGCAAAATTTTGGTGGTCCAAGAAACCATTAAAAAAGTTAAGGCGGCAATGGCTAATTCTGAAAAACAAGTTACCCAAGCCGCGCCCCACATGCCAAATTTAGGGATGAAAATTAAATAACCAATAACGGAAATTACTGCCGTGACGGCATAGCCAATAGTCATGATTTTTTGTTTGCGAATCGCCAGAACGGTGTGGCCATAAAGCGAGCTGAAAAAAACGCAGACAATGGCAATAACCAAAATTTTTAAAACCAAACCAGCAGTCGCGAATTTTGGTCCGGTAATAAGGAGGGTTAAAGGAACGGCGACAATCTGGGTGCCAAAAAATAATGGGATAACTGACAGAGCAAAAATATCAAAAGATTTTTGTAAAATATTTTTAAAATTTTCTTTATTTTCAGCCCAAGCTAGAGTTAGTTGGGGAAGAATAAGCCCCATGAACATGGTGGGAAAAGTTGTGGCCACATCGACCAGTTTGTAAGCCGCGCCGTATTGACCGACTTCGTCTTGTTTGAGCCAAGACAAAATTAATACATCGCCGCGTAGATAAATAAGATTAAAAATTGTTGAGAGAGCAATCGGGGTGCTGCGCGAAAAAGCTTCGTGCCAAATTTTAAGATCAATTTTTGGTCGGATAACAGTGAGGGATTCGGCGGCCATGATGACAAAAATTAGCCATAAACCATTAGCAATACCCATAGCCCCGAGAATTGGTAGAAGTCCCCAGCCCAAAAAGACGCAGACCAGAGTTAGAACAAGATAAATTCCCCGACTAACCAACTCGGCAATAACGAATTTTTTAATAGCCAAATGTTTTTGAAAAACCCCGACCAAAGAGCCGGCCGCTGACAGGAAAAAATAAGCCGCGGTTCCAGCCGCCACTGCCGCTTTAGCCGCGGCCGAATATGGAAGAAAGATTACCACCACGGCCGAGAGAGCATAAAAGAGGCCGCCAGAAACCAAGCGAAACCCGAGAACTCCACCAGTGATTTTTTTTTCATCAGCATTGGGGGCAGAGATCATTTGGGTTAATGTGAGCGTCAGTCCAAAATCAACAAAAACCGCGACAAAGGATAAAACACTTGTCGCAGTTATAAAAGCCGCCCAGTTGGCATCGTCTAAATAGCGACCAAGCAGGGCAATAACCAACAAACCACTAGTTAAACTGAAAAATTTGCCAAACAATTGGACCAAATAATTTTTAGCCACGGTTTTCATCAAACTCATAACGAACTTATTTTACCAGATTAAGCGTTTTTTTTCGAAAAAATTTAACTGCCATTGAAAACAAGTCATTTTTTTGCTATAATATAAACACCTATGGAAGACAAAAATAAAAAAACCAATAAAGAATGGATAACGGTTTTGGGTAGTATTGTTCTGTCGCTTTTGGCAGTAATAGTGATTGCTTTTGTTTTGTCGACGGTTAAAGGAACCCTTGAAGCTAATCGATACAATTTTTTTAAATTTTCTGAAGTACCAATTTGGCAGCGAGTTTTAGGTATTCAAACGGTTTATGCGGCACCCCTTAAGGGTTATGAGGCTTCGCAAGTTTCTATCTCCGGTAGTAGTTTAACTTTAAAAGCAGGTGAGACAAAAAAAGTTTCCGTTAGTTTTCAAAATATTGGCACTGAAAGTTGGAGTAATAGCGGGGTAAACTTTGTTTCCATTTATACTTACGAGCCAAAATACCGAATCAGCAGTTTTGCTGATTCGTCTTGGTTTGCCAAAGACCAACCGGCCAAACTTTCTGAAGCCAGTGTTGCTGTCAAAAAAGTTGGTAGCATAACTTTTAATTTAAAAGCCCCAACTACAGCCGGAATTTACAAAGAAACCTTTGCTCTGGCCGCCGAAGACAAAGCCTGGATCCCCGGCGGGCAATTTACAATCACAATAAATGTTGCCTCTGCCGCCGCCAATGTTGCTTCCGTTGCCTCCGATGCCTCTGTTGCCATTCCAGCCTCAACCAACACCGATGGCTACTCCGCCGCCGTCCTTGTCAAAAGCGTCAAAAAAACCATTAAAGCTAAAGGTGGGGAAGTTATAACTTTTACAGCTGGCTTAAAAAATACTGGCACTAAAACTTGGACCTCGCGTTCCATCAAACTTCCGGCTGTGTCCGTAGCCTCGCTAATCAGCTACAAGGATTCATCATGGGTTGATTCAAGCACCGCCATCATCAAAACTGATGGCGCCGTAGCTCCGGGTAGTTTGGATTTAATAACTTTTAAATTTAAAGCACCGACTAAAAAAGGTAGTTATGTGGTTAAATTTGCCTTAGCAACCGATGGAGTAAATTCTGTTCCGGGCAGTGATATTGAAATTCCAGTTGAGGTCACTAGTGATTCTCGAGAAGCTAAAGAGAGTCCCAAAATTATTCCAACTGTCGAAAACGACAACCAAAATTATATCGATGAACCAACTATTCGCGTTGGGGTTTTGATTGTTGACGAAGAAACTGAAAACAAAGTCGAGATTACTTGCGAAAGTGATTTTGCGGTCAAAGACGGTAACGGCAGTCTTTTGGCCGAGATGGAAAAGAACGAAGAAGTTGAGGCTTTTTACAGCAAAGGCAAATATTGGTTTAATCGCGGCAAAGGTTTGGAATCAACGTCTTATTACTTACGTTTTATTCCCAATACGGCCAATGCGCTTTGTACGGTAACTAATTTTGATCGTCGAGTTACGCGCAACTCGGCTTATGCCGATAATCAATTTAGAAACGTTTTAGAGCTTCGTTACAATATCCCAAACGATCGGGCCTGGCTGATTAACGAATTACCAATGGAATATTATTTGCGCGGTTTGGCTGAGACTTCTAATTTGTCGCATTTGGAATTTCAAAAAACTTTGATCACCGCGGCTCGAACTTATGCCATGTATCATTTTGAGCGAGCGACTAAGCACGCGTCAGAATTTTTTCATGTCGACGCTTATGCCGATCAGGTTTACAACGGTTATGGTCAAGAAGCCCGCACGCCGCGTTTGACTCAGGCTGTACAGGAAACGGCTGGTTACATTGTTACTTATAATAACGAAACCGCAATCACTCCGTATTTTTCTCGCTCTGATGGCCGTACTCGTGATTGGAGTGAAGTTTGGGGCGGCAGTGTGGCCTGGTGTGTTTCAGTTAAAACCCCGCACGATGTTGGCAAAAAATTATGGGGTCACGGCGTGGGCATGTCAGCCTCCGAAGCACTAGCCATGGCCAACGACGGCGAAACTTGGGATGAAATTTTAAAATATTTTTATACCGGAATTGAACTGATTAAAAAATGGAAATAGTTTATGAAATTAAAAAATATTTTTTTCCTTCGTAGCTTTTTGTTGCCTCTGTTGCCTTTGTTGCTTCTGTTGCCTCTGACACTTCCGTTAACAACTCGTGCCTCCGAACCTGCTCTAACTTCCATCTACAACCACCGCCCTGATCTTCAAAAAGCTTTTAATAAAACCACCGGCCTGGCTGTGCCAAATTCAGCAGCTGGTTATTTGATTGATCTCGAAGACTGGGCCAAACAGTATGGTTGGCAAGAATATGGCGAGTTGGCTAGTTTTGCCCCAACCTCGGAAAAATTACCACGACAAGTTGGGCCAGCTGTTGTTCCAGAAGTTACGGCCAGCTCTTATATTGTTGTCGACAAAAATAGCGGTCTGGTTTTAAAAGAAAAAAATTCTTCAACTGTTTGGCCCATCGCTTCGATTACTAAATTAATGACCACTAAATTGGTTCTTGATTCCGGGGCAGATTTAAATGAAATTTGCGACGTTGAAGCCGGTGACGATGTTGGTGGCGCTAAACTTTATGTTTCATCTGGCGCGACCTTTTCTTTAAATGACTTGATCTACGCCACCTTGGTCGGCTCGGCCAACAACGCTGCCAATGCCATTACTCGAGCTACTGGTTTGGATAAAATTTCTTTTGTCCAAAAAATGAACCAAACCGCCAAAGCTTGTGGCTTGCCTCACACAATTTACACTGATCCCACCGGCATTGATCCGTCCAACGTTTCCACCGCTCGCGAAATTGCCAAACTAGCTGGCCAAGTTTTTGCTCGATCAGATTTTCGTCAGTACACGCAAACCGCCACCCGAACGATTTCGGTTTTGTCTTCTGGCGAAACCAAAAAACTTACAAATACCAACTGGCTGTTGTGGAAGCCGGCCTATGATGATATTTATGTGATGGCTGGCAAGACTGGCTATCTTGAAGAATCAAATTGGAACTTAGTCACGGCTCTTCGGCCAACTTTAAATGATTCAACCCGAGAAGTTATTGTCGTAGTTTTTGGTTCAGCCTCGCGGGGCGATAGTGCTAATGATGCCAAAGCTTTGGCCGAATGGACTTGGAATAATTTTGTTTGGGAGGAAAAGTAATTTATGCCAGAAAGACCTCATGAACTGCCCCTAGGAAAGCCATCGATTAGCACTGATCGCTATCAAATTTTGTTAAATGTTTTGCTTGAACAAACCACGATTCAAGAATCTGATGATAAAAAAACAAAGGACATCGAAGCGGCCAGAGCGGCTTTAAGAGATTTAAGTGATTTGGCTTTGATTGATTTGGTAAATCGTAGCCGGCCGAGTCAGTGGAAAAAAGAGCCTTTGAAATTTGTGGCGGTAATTTTGGAAGTTAAAAAAAGAGGCTTAGTACCAGCTAAAAAAATAACTAATATAGAAAAAGTTTATTTTTTTTCTGGAGCCAGAGAAGAAAGCTTATAACCACCAGAAAATAAAATTCCCGCCAATTTGGCGGGAATTTTATTTTTATAATCGACTCGATTTTTTTGCGGTTTTTGACGGATGATACGGTTTACTTTGTGCCCAAAGAAGATTGAAGTGTTCAAGGTATCCGCGAGCGGTTGCCTTGTTATAGATTTGTATAATTGTTGGTTCCTCGGCATAAATTTCAATACTAATCATTTCCGGAGTGATTCGAGTATAAGTTGGGGAGGTGAGTCCTGTAGCAAGTGTGCGTAACAAGTTGCCGGTTTCCTTGGCAAATTTTTCTTTAAATTCTTTGGAAAAATTTTCTGGTGCAATCAAGTGTTTTTTAACACGAGTTCGTTTAAGGAGGTTAACATAATCATTATACTGATCCCCAATCACTCGATAAAAATCCGAGTCTTTTGCTCCGCCGATAATGCGCATGAGATGATCGGTTCTGGTTGCTGAATCAACAATATCTTGAAGATTATCAAAAAAAGCCTTTGTGCCGTGAAGTACGCGGGCTTCAACTGCATCAGCGGATTTTGTTTGTTGGGCGAGTAATTCTGGTACGAGGCTTTTAACAATCTCGCGTTTACGGTCAAGAATTGTCTGAAGATTTCGCGGGGAAGCGGTTTGAAAATGTTGACGGCCACGGATTACAAGTATGGTTACCAGCCCCATTTCTTTGAGCCGATCAAGAGCTTGATAGACAATCTGCCGATGTAATTTAGTGTCGCGTACAATTGGACCAGCAGTTACTTGGCCGGCAGTTAAAAGCGAAAGATAAACGGTTGCTTCATTTTTTGAAAGTCCGACTTCTTGCAGGGCTTTTTGTAATTCCATATAACAATATTATACCGTATTTTTTTATTGTCGTCAAATATGCTTGACAATAAATCAGTTTGGTGATAGAGTATATTGTTCGATGAGGATCTTCTCATCGCCCACCGACTACTCAGGAGTGAAATCATGAACGAAAATTCCAGCGACAAAGATCTTGTTATCGCCTTTAATGATGGTGACACATCGGCCTTCCGTCTCATTGTCGAACGGTACCAGGGGCGTATTTTTGTTCTTGTGGGCTACTTGGTTGCTGGCTCGGGCGACATGGAGGCCGTGCGGGACATTGTTCAGGATACGTTTGTAGAGTTTTCCCGATTTTGTCGGGCGCCTCATGATTGGACCAGACTTTCGGTTCGGTCAGAGTTGTACCGAATTGTCCTATGCAGAAGCTCCGAACGAGTTCGGTCTTCTTCGAGGGAAATTTCGTACAAGAATATCTTGGTCGCGCTTTCGCAAGCGCGCCAGCCCCAGAAGGTGTCAGACGAAGATGCGGAAAAAATAGAGGCGATCAAGCAGATTTTCGAAGGCCTTCAGGTGCTCGAACGGGATGTTCGCGAAGTGGTCGTCCTTCGCGAGATTGCTGGGATGAGCCTCGAAGAAATCGCCGAGACGACCAGTGTCACCAAAGAGGTTGTGCGCTATCGTCTCCTCCAAGCGGAGGGGTGTTTCACCAACCCGCGTTGATCCATTATTTTCCGCCCACCGACGAGCCATCCTCCTTTGGCTCATCATTGGTGGGTGGTTTCGTTTTTTAACAAAAAAACCATCGAAGCAAATCGGTAGTTTTTTAAGTTTATTTATTTTATCGCCTGACTAACCGCTTGAGCCAATTCTTGGCTGTGGGTTTTTTTGGAGATTTCAATTAAGGCCACGACCTCTTCTTTAATTTTTTCCGGATGAGCCACATTTTTGAAAATAAAGCGCGTACGTTCGCCGGCTGTTTGAATGTGGACGTTGCCAAAGTTAAAAAAAGTTTGAATCATCCCTTTGGTTTCCGAAGTGGCGTCTTCGATAGCCGAAAGATGAAGCTCGGAAGCGACTCGAGTGAATAAACCTTTTTGTTCAATGTTAATAATCCGTTCGTTGGTAATAATCCAAACGTCGAGATAATAATCAACGTATTCCATTAAAGCAAACAGCCAAACGGCTAAAAAATACAAACTCAAACCCACGATAGTTAACGGCCCAGCAAACGGGCGAGCCAGCCAGATTTCTACCGGAGTTTGAAAATACCAAAGACCTAAAATTGGTATGACAATTAAAAGTATGGCGTGAAAAATTATTCCCAAGGGTGTTAACCAATGACGGCGTAAAAAAAGTTTCACCTTTTCGCCCGGTCGGGAATTAGGCAGATGGTTTAAATCCATCATATTTCAATTTTGTTTAAAGAATCAAACTGGAGAAAATTATTTAAATTCCAAACCGGCGTCCAGTCATAAGCGATTAAGGAAAAATAAGTAACCGCGCCAATAATTACGACCCCGCCGAGGTAGATAGTAAAGATGAGATAACTGCTAAAATTAAAAGTTGCAAAACGAATCAGCTGATAAAGATTAAAAAAACTGTACAGTCCCAAAAAACCAACTATTAGTCCGTAGGGAATAAGGATAAGGATTAGCGGGATGTCGATGGCGGGGAGTTGGAACATAGCAAAATCATTATAACATTTTTTCGGATTTTTTGTCGTTATTTCAACTTACCAATTTCTTTAAAATGTTCGATGAGTTGCGGATTGTTTATTTGTTTTTCGCTGTCGGCCGGGACAAGGCCATTTGGATAACCGACAGATATGGTTAAGGTATTAAAATCCGGCCCAATCATTACAACATCGGAAATTATTATGTCATCAATAAGTCCCATTGAAGAAAGACCGGTCCAAAATTTTCCCTGATACATTTTTTCGTCACCCAGTTTGGCCACAAAGGATTTTTGATACAATCCAGTGTCGATGTATTGAGTCGTTTGGTAAGCCTGCATTTTTTTAGCTCCGTCTTCGGTGAAAGTGAAAATGCCAGTCGCAGCTTCGTATGAAGTTAAATCGTCTTCAGAAAAAATCATCTGATCGGTTTCAGTTAAATAGACAGCAAATTTTTCAGCCAGCGAATTACTTGTTTCATTCGTGGCCGGTTTTCCACAGCCAAAACCAACCAACAGGGTTAAAAAAATAAGCGCTGGGATAATTTTTTTCATAAAGTTTTTTTTACTTTACATCTCCACCCCAAAGATAGTCTTTAAATCCGGGGACGTTTTTTCTGCCGACCAGGGAACCTTTTTTAATTCCGGCTATTTTTGACAGTCTGGCTAAATTGTTTTGATCGATTTTAGTTGGTGATTCTTTTGTTTCTAAGGCGATTTTTTTGTTTAAGACAAAGTCGATTTCTTTGCCATTTTTTAGAGCGTAGTACCGGACATCACCAAGTTGACGAATTTGCTGAAAAAAAGCATTTTCAAATTTTGCTCCACCGCTATTTTCAGCCAAAATATCAACCAAACCATTATCACAAAAATAAACTTTTTGTGCCTTAACAATTTCGCGATCGGTGTTGTGAGAGTAAACAGGAATTCTGGAGATAAGATAAGTTTTTTCAAAAAAATTTAAATATTCTTCCACAGTATGCCGATTTAAGCCGGTTAGACTGGCTAGTTTATTGTAATCAATGCGCGTGCCGATTCTGGCGGCCAACATTTTAATTAAGTTATAAATTTCTTTGTCCTTACGAAAATCCGAAAGGGACTTTATATCAATATTCACGTATGAACTAATAATGTCATTTAACAGCTCTTTTTTTAAGATGGTATTTTTAGCCAAAACAACTTCCGGAAAACCGCCAAAGTTAATAAATTCTTCGTAATGATTTTTTAATCGTTCATATTCCGAAGCCGAGAAGCTTTGTTCAAAAGAATTTAAATTTTTATAGGGAATTTCTTTAAAAATTAAAAATTCCCCAAAGTCCAGAGGGAAAAGTTCAAAAACAATTTTTCGACCGGCTAAAGATTGGGTAAAAAGATTTTTGAGATAATAAGAACTTGAGCCAGTAACCAGGAACTTTATATTGTAATGGTCGTAAAGATATTTTATAACACTGGTAATGTTTGGTAGAAATTGAATTTCATCTATGGCCAAGTAAATCTTTTTTTTAATATCAATACCTCTTTTTTCGAGATCCAAAATAACATTATCATAATTTTTTTGATCAAAAATTTCTCGATCGGAAATTTTTTCCAAATCAAAATAGATTTTGTTTCCCGATTTTATTTCGGAAAGTAGTTGTTTTAAAATGGTAGTTTTGCCGACGCGGCGCAGGCCGGTAATAACAATTACCTGTTTGACGTTAAGATGTTTTTTAATTTTTTGATGAATTTTTCGTTGAAAGATCATAATTTTAAATCTTTACTAAAGTATAATCACACTATAACTTTAGTAATACTATTTTGTCAATAGCTTTTCAACCTTTTGGCCGAATTTTTATGGCCTTATTTCCGGCGGCACCTTCCCCAAATGTTCATACGCTTTCGGTGTAGCCATTCGTCCCCGGGGCGTGCGCTGTAAAAACCCCAGTTGAATCAAAAACGGTTCGTAAACGTCTTCAATAGTTTCGGCTTCTTCTTGAGTGGCGGCGGCTAATGTGCCAATGCCAACTGGGCCGCCGTTGAATTTTTCGATCAAGACCTCTAACAACCGACGATCGACTTGGTCAAGGCCGTGTTGATCGACTTCTAACATTTTTAAAGCTTCTTCGGCTGTGGGTTTGGTAATGCGGCCATCGGCTTTTACAGCCGCGTAGTCGCGCACTCGACGGAGTAGACGATTGGCAATTCGCGGCGTGCGGCGAGAGCGGACTGCCAGTTCACGAATCGCTTCAGGTTCAGTTTCCACGCCGAGAATTTTTCCGCTCCGCGTTAAAATTTTTTCCATGTCCTCGTGTTCGTAAAAATTCAAATGATAAGTCATGCCAAAACGATCGCGGAGTGGCGAGGAGAGCAGGGAAAGGCGGGTGGTGGCGCCGATGATGGTAAAGGGTTCGAGACTCAAACGCAGAGTTCGAGCCGTTGGCCCCTTGCCAACTACCAAATCAAGGGCGAAATCTTCCATGGCCGGATAAAGAACTTCTTCAATGGTTTTATTGAGGCGATGAATTTCATCAATAAAAAGAATGTCGCCCCGGCCAAGGTTAGAAAGAATGGCCGCCAGGTCGCCCACGCGTTCCAAAGCCGGGCCGCTGGTGATGCGAATTTGAGCGCCGATTTCTTTGGCAATAATATTGGCCAAAGTGGTTTTGCCAAGCCCAGGATTGCCATAAAGCAACACGTGCTCGATTGGTTCACTCCGACCACGAGCCGCTTCAATGAGAATTGAAAGATTGTCTTTGAGGGCTTGTTGGCCGACAAATTCTGCCAAAGATTGCGGCCGCAAACCAACCTCAAAAATTCGTTCTGGCTCGTCAGCCCCGGCCTCAACGGTTCTCTCCTCGGGTTTGGGTTTAAAATTATCTTCATCGCGTTCGATCATATGACTATATTATGGCTGAGGTTGCCCGTCGGGGCAAGCGGAAAGTTTTGGCAAACGAAACCGCCCATCAGATGAGCCGAGGGGCGGCTTCGTCCTGATGGGCGGGGAAGGTGGCCGATTACTCGGCCGGAGTGGTGGTCGGAGTCGTGGCCGACGGGAGAGCCGCGATTTCCTCGGGCTTCATTTCAAGCCAGAGGCCGAGTTCGGAGAGGAGATTCTTGATCTCGACGATCGAACGCTCGGTGAGTCCTTTTCGACGGAGTTGACGTTCAGTCTTGGCGACGAGTTGTCGGATCGTCTCGATCTGGGCGGCTTTCAGTTGGTCGGCGGTTTTTGGGGAGAGTTCGAGATAACCACCGTCGACCCTCCGGTCGAGGGTCTTGGCGGTTGGTTGGGGGACGGGTTGGCTCACGAACAGGCTTAGCTCAGAGGCGTACATGCCGAGCCGAAGACCAAGCGCCGCCAGGCCGCGTTCTATGTTGTTGCCGATTCGTCTGTTGTAGCCGTGCAGCCTTTGAAAGGGAGCCCGGTCTACGAGGACGAGTCCGTGTATAGTCCTGAGGTTGTGGGCTGCTAGGAATTTAGTGGCTTCTGGCGCGATTCCAGGAAGTTTACAGACTGCCCAAGCGAGCGCCCCAGAAACGGATTGATTGGCAGGTCTGGTGGTGATGGCTGGAGCGGGGGTGTTGTCCAGGGCTAACGCATTTAAATTCCCAACAAAAACGAGTATTGACAAGATTAATCAAGTCGGGAGTTACTAAAAAACACCTTTTCGACGTGACAAAAAATGATTTTTGTTAAAAACATTGAGGATTTAAATGCGTTAGCCCT
>JAZDEQ010000021.1:0-16889 GCA_043808565.1 Candidatus Uhrbacteria bacterium
TCGAGCTTCTCAAGAAAAAAACTCGTTTAAATCATTTTGCCTTAAAGTCCAAACTGTATCTTTGCGCTATCAGATCCAGTATGAATGAACTTACACGATTGAGGCAAAGTCGTGGGTGGAGTGCGTAAGGTGAGTTATTAATTGTACCAACTGTACTTCTTGTCTAATGGGCATTGATTCAACGGATAATTATGGCTGTATTGGTTTATATAATGCTCGAGAAAACGCTTTTGCCATTTCTATTCCCGGCGACAACAATTATCAAAGCGGCATGGTTGGTCAAACGGCAAATTCAAAATTTTCTTCCACGCTCATTCGTTGTGATGATTTAGAGTATTCTTTCAATTGTTATGACTGTACCCACTGTTTTGGTTGTGTCGGTTTGTTTCATAAAAAGTTTTGTCTTTTCAACAAACAATACGACGAGGTCGAATATTGGCAAAAGGTTGATGAGCTAAAATCCATTATGTTGGATCGCGGTGAATATGGCCGACCAATACCTTTGGCTTTTTCGTTTACGTATTTTCCCAATAGCGGTATTATGGTTTACCTAGCTGGCGAAGAGAAAGATTGGGAAACTACAACTTTGCCTAGATTTAATCCTTGGGACGATGGAGCTTATGGAGAAATGCGGCTTGATGCTTCAAACATCAGATCGGTTAGTGAACTGCCTGATTCGATAGATAGTTTAACCGATGATTGGCTAGGCGTACCGATTCTTGATCCAGAAGCTAAACGGCCGTTTGCCATTCTTAAATCAGAGGCAGAATTTTATCATCAACATCATATTGCTCCGCCGTCACAACATTTTACAGCTAGAATTTTTAATTTAATGAGGTCGTCAAATTCACTTTTTACCGAGCCGGTAAAATGTCAGAAGTGTACCAAATCAATTCAAGCTAGTCTTAATCCAAAGTTTAAAGAAAGAAAAGTTTTTTGTTCTGATTGTTATCTTAAATATCTTGAAGAAAATAACTAAAAGGTACAAGGGGTTAAAGGGGTGAAAGGGGTTTCAGAGAACTATAAATTTTATAAATTCCCTTAAACCCTTTCCGCCCCTTAATACCCTTTAACCCCTTTCATAACCTCCCCAATCTATGCCCGAAACCAATAAATTAAAAAATGGCCTGCGGACGATTTTGGTGCCTTTTCCAGGCACCGAAGCCGTGACGGTTTTGGTCATGATCAAAGTCGGCTCGCGTTACGAAACACCAGAATTATCTGGCGCCTCGCATTTTATTGAGCACATGATGTTTAAGGGCACCAAACGCCGACCAACCACTTTGGATATTAGTAAAGAGCTTGATTCGGTGGGTGCTTCCTATAACGCTTTTACTAGCAAAGGTTACACCGGCTATTATGCCAAAGTGCCGGCCGAACATTTTTCTTTAGCCGTCGACCTTTTGCACGACATGATTTTTCATTCCAAATACGCGCCAGCTGAAATGGCTCGCGAACGCAAAGTGATTATTGAAGAAATCAACATGTATGAAGATAATCCGTCGATGTATATCGAAGACTTGTTAGAAATGAAATTATTGGCTGGCAGTCCGCTCGGTTGGAGCATTGCTGGCACCCGCAAAACCATGACTGACATGAAGCGTTCGGCAGTGATAGATTTTCGAGATAAATATTACCAACCTTCGCGTTTGGTGGTCGCGGCCGCGGGTAAACTGTCGGGTGAGGCGGAGAAGATTATTAAAGCGAAGTTTGGTCAAGCCCTCACCCCCGCCGTTGCCGGGCTATGGCGGGCGCGGCCTAACCCCTCTCCCCGGGGGCGAGGGGAAAAGGGAGTCGGAGAGAGTGAAGAGGGATTGAACAACTTTGTTCCGTACAAAAACACCGGCTGTGCTTGTTGTTGGCCCAAGGTGATAACTCAGTTTAAAGATACTCAACAAGTCCAATTAGCCATGGGCTTTATTTCGCCAGGGTTGAATGATGAAAAAAATGATTTAGTAGCCGATATTTTGGGGACGATTCTTGGTGGCACTATGAGCTCGCGGCTTTTTATTGCCATTCGTGAACGTAAAGGTTTGGCTTATTCCATCAAGGCCGGGCAGGGAGCTTACGAAGACGTGGGAACTTTTGTAATTCGAGCTGGCTTGGATAAGTCGCGTTTGCCCATGGCCGCCAAAGTTATTTTTTCTGAATTGAAAAAGGTTAAAAAAAGTGGGGTAACCCCAGCTGAGTTAAATTTGGCTAAAAATAATTTGATTGGCAGTTTAAAATTAAGTTTGGAAGATTCTTCGAGTCAGGCCAATTATTATGCCCACCAAGAATTGCTTTTAAATAAAATTGAATCACCCGAGGCGCTTTGCCGGCGGATTCAAAAAGTTTCGACCAAAGAAATTCAGGCCATGGCTAACAAAATTTTAGGTGAAGAAAATATGACCGTGGCTGGCATTGGACCGTTTAAAACGGATAAAGATTTATTAAAAGAAATTGGATTGTAATTTTGTTACGAATCACGAATCTTGCCGAAATCACGAATCAACGAATAATCAACGAATATTCGTGACCAATTTGTGGATTCGTGATTTTGTCCAATAATTCGTTGATTCGTAACCATATGAAAAAAATAATCATTGCCAACTGGAAAATGTTTCTCAGCCTCAAGGAATCAGTAGTTTTAGCTAAACAAATTACTAAACTAAAAACCAAAAATGAAATTGTGGTTTGTCCAGCATTTATTAGTTTGGTTGAGGTTAAAAAAACCTTGGGAAAAGCCAAAAAAATTGGCGCGCAAAATGTTGCCTGGCAAGCGGGCGGTGCCTTGACCGGCGAGGTTTCGGCAGGTATGCTAGCCGAAGTTGGCTGTCAGTATGTAATTATTGGTCATTCGGAACGGCGAATTTTTGCCAATGAAGGCGACTTAGTGATTAGAGAAAAATTAAAACTAGCCGCAGCTTACGGTTTAACGCCAATTTTGTGTGTTGGCGAAACTGCTTTAGAAAGACAAACTCAGCAAACTAAAAAAGTTTTAAAAAAACAGTTGGCGGTTCTTAATAATTTGTCTTTCAAAAAATTAATTGTCGCTTACGAGCCAGTCTGGGCCATTGGTACCAATCAAATTCCCACAGTTAAAGAAATTTCTTTGGCTCACCAACTAATTAATGAAACAGCCAGCCCTGTCGCCAAAAAAGTTTCAGTTGTTTACGGCGGGAGTGTTGATGAAAATAATTTAAAAGAAATTCTGGCTGTCCCAGAAGTGGCTGGAGTTCTGGTTGGTCGAGCGAGTACCAAAGTTTCTTTTTGGAAAAAATGTAATTTTTAAATATGTTTAGGTGGTTAATTCCAACTTTTTTTCTGGTTATTAGTTTAGGGGTTATTGGTTTTATTCTTTGGCGCAAGCGACCACAGCTCAGTCTTTTAAATATCGCCGCTTTACCTGAAGAAAAAGCCAAACAAGTTAAAGATCTTTTATTACAAAAGCGTTTAGAAAGAGTCATGAAAAAAAGATTCAACTTTTTTTTGCGGTTTTTTTCTTTGAGTTGGCAAGTGGCGACTCGCGGGGGTCGGCGTTTGGTGCAAAAAGTTTACGCGGTTGAACAGCAATATCGAAAAATGCAAAAAAGTCCTGGTTCAGAAAATCTTGATACCGAAGCTATTCGTCGAGTTATGGACGAAGCCGCTGATTTGGTTAAAAAAGAAGAGTATTTTCAGGCAGAAAAAAAGTACATTGAGATTTTGAGTCAGTTGCCTAAGTATGTTAAAGCTTATGAAGCTTTAGGTAATCTTTATATTCTTGATCGAAAATACAACCAAGCGCGCGAGACTTTTGGTTTTGCTTTAAAGTTAAAGTCTGATGATGCCAGTCTTCATACTGCTCTCGGCGAATTAGAAGCCAAAGAAAATAATCCAGCCGCGGCTTTGGCGGAATTTTCTAAAGCCATTGAAATTCGACCTAACAATCCTCGCTATTTAGATTTTTTTATTGAAGCCGCTTTAAATGTTAAAAATATTCCCGAAGCTAAACGCGGTTTAACTCGGCTTAAGGAAGTTAACCCGGAAAATCAAAAAATTGTTGATTTTGAAGAGAGAATTAGTCAGTTAGAACAACCGTTTGTCACAGTCTAGTTTTATCGACAGTTAACCCTTTACAGAAAAAGCAAAAAAAGTTATTATTCTGACGCTTCTTTTATTAAAAAGTTAGTATAAAACATTTTGGAATTTGGTATTTGAAGTTTGGAATTTCCAGTAAATTGGGCAGGTTGCAGAGCGGTCAAATGCTCGAGACTGTAAATCTCGCGGCTCACGCCTTCGCTGGTTCGAATCCAGCCCTGCCCACCATTCGACTACAGCTGTAGTGTTTACAGATGTAGTCGAATGTCCCGAGGCCTCTCGAGGGGCATAATGTTTGCGCTTACACAACCGCTCATGGCATGCCATAAAAAATGCCGAAATAGCTCAGGGGTAGAGCAACGGTTTTGTAAACCGTAGGTCGTGGGTTCGAATCCCTCTTTCGGCTCCATTTTGTACCACTGTTCTGAGGCAACGGTTTTGCCACGCCACGTGGTCCGCCATAGCCCGGCGACGGCGGATAAACCGTAGGTCGTCGGTTCGATACCGACCACCGGCTCCATCCCACTTCGCCCTGTTGGACAGGGCTATGTTGGGGATTGTCGCCTAAGTTAATTTGTCATTAAATAATTTGAAATTATAACACGCCGTTGTAGCTCAGGTGGTAGAGCGCATCCATGGTAAGGATGAGGTCATCGGTTCAATCCCGATCAACGGCTCCATCCCACTTCGCCCTGTCGGACAGGGCTACGTTGGGGATTGTCGCCTAAGTGAATTTTAACGAATATTGACAATTTTAGCCTTTTGTAGTAAATTTTGCCCATTAAAGAATTAATTCAGAATTTTTAGAATTTCGAATTTCGAAATTCGAATTTCCTATCAAAGTTATGCCTCAAGATTATCGTGTAAAATTAGAATGTACCGAATGCAAGCGCGTCGGTTACAATAGCCATAAAAATAAAAAGACTTTAAAGGATCGTTTGGAATTATCCAAATTTTGTAAATGGTGCAAAAAGCACACACCGCATAAGGAAACCAAATAAGGTTGAAATGTTACGAATTACGAAAAGTGCCGAATATACGAATTACGAATTTGAATTTAATTAAAAGAGCAGGGTAATAGCCCTGTCTTTTTTGTTCCCTCCAAATCCCTCCACAGCTCGCCTCGAGCGATGGGGGATAAAAAACAGCACACCCCCCGTCACAGATGTGACGAGGGGCGAGGACGAGCGGTCGAGAAGCGACCGCTAGGGAGGCGTGGTCGGTGCGGAATCGGCGAAGTTGACCGTAATCGGTCCGTTCAGACTGATCGCCGGAGCCGGAGGGGCGATGGCCGTGGGAGCGGCGATTCCGGCCGGCGGCGCGCCGGCGTGCGGGTCGTACCGGTCGTTCCACCAGATTAGGAAAAACAGCAAGGCACCAATGATGGCCGCCCACACGGCCGGATGCAGACCTTTGGCCGGCGGCGGCTGGGGAGCCGGGGCGGCCGGTGGCGCGGGTTGGGGCGGGAGGTTGATGATGATGGACGGTGGCGGTGGCGCTACCGGCGACGGGGCAGGTGCCTGGGGCGCTGCCAGTGCCGGGGCGGCCGCTACTGCCGGGCCGTACATTGACCCACCGGCTCCGATAGTTACATGTATGATCGTCTGGGGTGGCGCGGGTGGCGGGGGCGCGGCGGCCGCGACCTGGAAGTCGGTTTCGACCACCAGGGTGTTGACCGGCGGTCCGACCCGGTCGACGACTTTGACCATGACCGTTCCGGCCACGCTTGGCGTGACCGTGATGTCGAAGTCGATGGCGGCGGCGACCGCACCTGCTGCGAGAGCCGGCACGGTGATCGGCGGCGAGGTGACCGTGGCGTTGGCTGGCGGGTCAGCCTCGATTTGCAGGCTTTTTCCGGCCAGCCGGGCGGCTTCGACATCATCAAGCATTAGCTTGACGATGATTGGAGTTCCGACTTGGAAAGAGGCGATTCCTTGGACGACCAAGATAGCGGGCATGGGTTTCTCCTGTTGCGGGTTGCGCAGGTTCGAGGACTCGAACCGGGTAGGGTACCATACTTTTGGCCAGAAGTCAAGGGGGTATTTGGGTTTTTGTGGGGTTTTATTGGGGATTTTTTGAAGTTGGAGGGTTAAGGGAGGTTAATTGGGAGTTAATGGGGTTTGTGGGAAAAACCAAACCCCGCCTCTCGCGAGAGGCGGGGTTGGTTGGTGTTGACTATTAACATTCTGTCATTCTGAACGCCTCGTGACTTGTCCACCGTAGCCCGGCCTGTCCACCGACGTGTCCTCCCGAAGCCCTGCGAAGGAGGAAGCTCGGCGAAGGTGGGCGAAGGTGGAAGAATCTCGTTTACCCTTCCGTAGCCCAGCCTGTCCGCCAAAGCCCTAGCGACGGCGGGCGAAGGAGGGCCACGTGATTATTAAAATCAGTGGCAGATCCCTCGCGTGGCACTCGGGATGACAGAAGGGTAACAAAAAAACTCCTTAGATCGGAAACTCCAATTTCCAAATACCAAGCTCCAAAAAGATAGATAATCAATTTTGGAATTTGGAATTTGAAAATTGGAATTTTTCAATCAGGGGAGTTGATTGTTGACACCCAGAGTAAAGATTCAAAAGAATGAACCTCACCGCGGTTATTTTTATTTAAACAAAAAATTCGGATTTTGTCAACCCTTCAATTTCATTCAGGGTTGACGCTGAGCCTTTAGAAGCGTCAATGTGGCAGGTGTGGACTCATAAAAAAAGAAAGACCCCTGCAACCGCTGAGGGAAGAAAGGGGTCTTCCGTGGGTTGACAGGGGGTCGATGCGCCGACTCGTTCAGAGTCGGCGGTTTGGGGTTTTTGCCGGCTTGCCTGGAAGCCGGCTTCTTCGTGGGGGGGTGGGGCTACTGCTGGGCGGCGGCGGGAGCCTCGGCGGCGGGCTCGGCCGGCGGCTCGTTTTTCTCGAGCGGCCAGCAGTACTGGGCGGTGGCGGGTCCGGCTTCATAGCCGTTGACGACCTCAGAGGTCAGGGTTGCCATTGTCGCGTCGGCCGAGGTCGGAAACCGGCACTTCGCGAGAGCGACTCCGCAGGTCACTTCCTCGTCGACGACGTACCCGCCCCAGGTCGAGGCATTGCACTTTCCGGTCTCGAAGTTGCTCTCTTTCTCTTTGACCCCGTCCTGGGTCGATTCACATCGGTTGTACGAGGACTCATACCCGTTCGCGGAAGCCTCGGTGGTCGCGTCGCCGTCGGTTTCGCAGGCGACGGGGATTCCGTCGCAGGTGTCTGTCCACCTGGCGACGACGGACTTCTCGCCCTCGCCGCACTTGCCGAAGTCGGGGAGGGCGAATACCATCCGCCCCATCTTCTCGTTGGCGATGGTGAGGGCGGCGTTGGCGGCGGTGAGGTCGGCCTTGGCCTCGGCAATCTCGCTGTCCTTGCCGGCGATGACAGTGCCGCCGGCGGGATTCTCGATCGTTCCGGCCCCGATCTTTCCGTTGGAGTTGCGCCCGGCGTAGAGGCCGGCGAGGTCGGCTTCGTACTCGGCGGCGTCGTTCGTCCTGTCGAACCAGCGTTGAATCTTGGCGTCGCGGCCCTCCCGATCCCGCACGAGATCCACGTATCCGGTGAAGGACACGCCGATGCCGGCGAGGAGGATGAGGGAGAGACCGACGTTGAGGATGGACTGTACTTTCATCTTCTTTCCTTCTGTTTGGAGTTTCTGTTTTTTTCTTGCTGGCCGAGACGGGCCGGGGCAGACATAGGGTTTGGTAAACCCCACGAATGTTCTGCCCTTCTCGTTGAATTCGGCCTGCTATTGAATCATAATTTGGGATTTTTGTCAACTGTCAGTCGTAAATCCTCTCCCCTAACCCCTCCCCTACGTTCGGGTTAAGGGGAGGGGAAATGAGGTTTTTTAGCTTATTTTGGCGGAAAAGTGGGTTTAACCCTTCGACTCGCCGGGCTCGCTCCCTTCGATCGGACTCAGGGAGCCTTGAGGCCAATCGAAAGGCTCAGGGTCTTCGGAGGGTAAGAGGAGTTTTTAGGGGTTTTAGGAATAAAAACCAAACCCCGCCTCTCGTGAGAGGCGGGGTTGATTGGTCCTGGGTTTGTGGTGGACTCGATGGGAATTGAACCCACATCTGCCGGTTCCAACGCGGCTGTGGTTACCATTACCACCACGAGCCCGTTTTAACACTGGCCCAGGGTAAAACAAAAACAACTCCCGACGATCGGAAATTCCAAATCTCAAACACCAAATACCAAAATTGAAGATTCTTTTTTGGAATTTGGAAATTAAAATTTGGAATTTCCAATAGCGTGGGGGAGTTGGCTTGTTGGAACCGGCACTTGATCTGAATCAGATCACAGCCGCGTTATTTTTATTCCATCAAAAAATTTCGAGTTTGTCAATAGGCGGGGTGTGGAAAAAACCTTTTTATCAAACGTTGTGCGCCTTTTATTAAAACCAAACCCCGCCTCTCGTGAGAGGCGGGGTCGGTTGGTGCCGGCTAATATAATTTGGTGGACTTGACGGGGTTCGAACCCGTAATTTCAGGCGTCAACCCTGAGCGAGGTTACCATTTACCTCCACAAGCCCATGAACCGACGTTTTATTTAAACAAAACAACTCCCAATTATGAATTGAATATTCACGAATATACAAATATACAAATTTGTTGTTTCGTGACAAAGCAATTCAGGGGAGTTGATTTGCGTTGACGCCTGAAACTTCGGTTCAGTGAAGAACCTCGCTCAGATAAAAATATTTCATCAAAAAAATTTGAGTTTGTCAACCCTTCAATTTTATTCAGGGTTGACGCTGAGCCTTTCGAAGCGTCAAGGGATGAGGTGTGGATAGCCAAACAAAAAACGTACCGGATGGTACGTTTTTTTGATTCAAATTTTACTTTACATCCTCAACTAATTTTTTGAAAACTGCGGGATAATCTTTGGCCAGGGTGGAAAGAATTTTGCGATCGATTTCAATGCTGGCTTTTTTGAGTTTGTCGATAAAGCGGCTGTAGCTTAAACCATATTCGCGAACTGCGGCATTGATGCGAACTTGCCAGAGGCGGCGGAAGTTGCGTTTGTTGTTGCGACGATCGCGATAAGCATAAGCCCCGGCTTTAATAGAAGCAATGCGGGCGACTTTGATTTTAGATTTTCGGCCCCACATGTAACCTTTGGTTTTTTTGAGCAGGTTATGGCGGTGTTTAACATGTTGGGTACCTCGTTTAACTCTAGGCATAATAAATTGGTCTCAATGTGTATACTAATCTACTAATCTGGCTACTAAACTACGAATCTACGAATTGGCTACTAATTTTTTTTAAAATAATTCGTAGAGATTCGTTAATTAGTAGATTGGTAGCAAAATTAGTTGATTTGTATACAGCAGCAGTGTAAATAATATAAATAAAAATTATTTTTTGACTTTTTCGTAAGGCAAAAGGGTGATGAAGGCTTTGTGGTGGGCTTGGGACATTTCAGTATCACGGCGCTTTTTGCGAGTGATTTTACCTGGATCGCGGGTATTGAAATGGTTTTGACCACAATAGCGTTTTACAACCTTACCAGTTTTAGTAACCGTGACGCGTTTGGATAAGGCTTTATGAGTTTTAATTTTCATATTGTTACTAATCTACTAATCTTCACGAATCCTACTAATAAAAAGAGGATGTAAATTATTTTTTATCTTTAAAATAAAAGCGCTAAGATTGTATTGGAAAGGCGGAAATATGTCAACTAACCCCGGGCAATGATGGCGGTAATGCGGCCGGCTTGTTTTTGGACTGGTTGTTCGACCCGAATAGGGAAGCAGGCTTCGAGGTTTTTGATAAGTCCTTTAATAACTTCCTCGGCCAAATCAGCGTGGGCTTTTTCGCGACCACGGAGGACAATTTCTGGCCGAACCTTATCGCCACGCTCGAGGAATTTTTTGGCTTGAGCACAGCGGATATTAAAGTCATTATCACCAATGCGTGGGGAAAGACGAATACCTTTAATATCAACCTCATGAGATTGAGCCTTTTGTTTTTTGGCTTCTTTTTCTTTTTGATAACGAAATTGACCATTATCAATAATTCTGGCTACTGGCGGCTCGGCTTTAGGCGAAACTTCAACCAGATCAAGACTGCGTTCTTTGGCAATACGAATGGCTTCGGAAGTATCTAGAATTCCCAGAGCATTATCGTTTTCATCGATTACCCGCAACTGCGGGGCGGTAATTTCAAAATTAGTTCGATATTCCTGAATATCGAGTTTGGGTTTACGAAAGCGGTGACGGTGGATGCGCATATTTTTTTTGGAGGGATTTAAGAGGGTGAAGGGATTTTAATGGGAAAATTATATCAAGTCTTCAGTAAAAATCAAGCGGAGGGGTTACGAAACAACGAAAAATTGCGAAACTACGAAATTGGGTTGGGTGGGGTTGGTTTTAGGTGTTCACAGATTTTTTTGGGTTATGCTATACTTTATCTAGTTATGGGAAATTCCACTGTTGAAACTAGTTCAATGATTGCTTTTAATAAAAGAGCGAGTTTTGATTATGACTTTCTTGAGACTTTTGACGGCGGTTTGGTTTTAACCGGAGCTGAAGTTAAATCAGCCAAGGCTGGTCATGTTCAATTAAAAGGGGCTTTTGTTTTAATTCGCAATGGCGAGCTGTGGCTTAAGAACGCTTTATTTTCTCGTTACGAGCCAGCCGGGCCACAAGAATCTTATGATCCTTATCGCAATCGTAAAATTTTGGTCCGCCGGCGGGATATTAATAAATTGATTGGCAAAATCCAAACCCAAGGCTTGACTTTAGTGCCAATTAAGGTGTATCGTCATCGGAATCTTGTAAAGGTTTCTTTTGCTTTGGCTCGCGGTAAAAAGAAATACGAAAAACGAGCCGCCATTAAAAAACGTGATATCGAGAGACAGATTAGGGAGAAGATGAAAGAATAAAAAATTCCAATTTCCAAAACCAGTCCGTCATTGCGAGCGCCGCGCGAAGCAATCTAATGATCTAGTGATTAGATTGCTTCGTCGTTCAGTGGCTTCACTCCTCGCAATGACGGCTGTAGAGGTTCGATCCGTCGCCTTCTGTTTCTTGCGAACAGGGACAGAAGGGGACTGATCGGAATCGATGGGAGCATGTGGCACGAACGAGCAAGCCGAGGGTGTACCTTACCTCGTTAATCCTGGGTGCTAGAGAAGCAAATGCCAATATCTTCTCAAAGGTAAAGAACACTTTGGCGCAAGCCTTTGCCGTTCCTAGCCTTGTCTCGGTTGTTGCTTAATTAATTTTAGCCAACCGCATCTCACTCTCTAAAGCCTGATAAGAGAATTTGAGGTGTCATATTTTCAGGCTGGACAACTAGGTATCCGGTCTCTAGTTGTTAAGAAAAGGCGACCGGCGCTGAAACGCGAGTTTTGTCCTGCTTCGATCGCGGTTCAGGCATATCCCAAGTAGGACTAAGCTTGGAGAAACGTTCGTCTCACTCTCACCAGACGAGGGTTCAATTCCCTCCAGTTCCACCAACAAAAATTCCCCAACTCGATTGGGGAATTTTTGTTTTTTGTGTTATAATTTTTTTAATTCGTCATTACGAGCGCCTCGCGAAACAATCTAATAATAAATATTAACCAGATTGCTTCGTCGTTCAGCGGCTTCACTCCTCGCAATGACGACTACTAAACTATGTCTCAACCATCAATTGATCGTCCACACACAGTAACTGTTTCCACCTGGACAATTTTAAAAATTATTTTAATTATTTTGGCTTTGGGATTGGTTTGGTTTTTGCGTGAAGTCGCGGCTATGATTTTTGTAGCTCTGCTTTTTTCCGCATTGATTGACCCTTTTGCTGATTGGTTGGCGCGGCATAAAATTCCTCGTGTTTTGGCGGTGATTATTGTTTACGCCATGGTTTTGATTTTGGCTTTTTCGGTTTTAATTTTATTGGTACCGCCGCTAATTAGTCAGTTTCAACAGTTGCTTGATAATTCGCCGACTATTTTTTCCGGCCTAAACAATACTTTCAGTCGTTTTAAAGAACTTTCCACTCAATATGGTTTTGAAGCAAATTTTCAAGCCGGTTTAGACGCTTTACAGGTTGGTTTTAACGAAACTTTTTATAATTTATTTTCAACGATCACCGGTTTTTTTGGTGGTTTGGCGGCTTGCGTCATTGTTTTGGTTTTAACTTTCTATATGGTGGTTGAAGAAGAGTCGGCTCGGCGTTTTTTTAAGAATCTGGCCCCGGTTGAATATCAGCCTTTTTTAACCGCCATGTTTATCAAGATGCAAAAAAGAATTGGCTATTGGTTGCGCGGCCAGTTGGTTTTGGGTTTGGTGGTTGGTTTGGCAGTTTATCTCGGTCTTTTAATTATTGGTGTGCCTTATCCGTTACTGCTCGGTTTAATCGCTGGCTTATTAGAAATTGTGCCTTATGCCGGTCCGCTGTTGGCGGCTATCCCGGCCTTGATTATTGCTTTTTCGGTTTCGCCCTTAACGGGCATTGCGGCTTTGGTTGTTTGTATTGTCGTACAACAAATCGAAAACAATATTTTGGTGCCAAAGATCATGCAAAAAGCCACTGGATTAAATCCTATAGTTAGCATTGTCGTTTTAATGGTTGGTATAAAATTTGGCGGTTTTGTCGGTGGTGATATTTTTGGTAGCGTGGTTGGCGCCTTGCTGGCTATTCCTGTAGCCACCATGCTTTCCGTGGCGGTTGAAGAATTTTTTGCCGAACACTCATCTCGAGAAAAATAATTTAAAAACCATTTTGGAAATTGAAAATTTGGAAATTGCCCGCCTTCGCTAAAGCCATGGCGGGTCCCTCGAAGCCCGGCGAAGGGGGAGAATTTAAAAAAATAATATGTTTCATCATCGAAATTGGTTTCCTTATGTTGTGGTTGGCTTATCGATTCTGCTTTTACTTTTTGTGGCCTGGGCTTATTTGATTAAAAATCAAACTCGGCAAGTCAATCAGCAAACCGAAAATCAGCCAGCTATTACAGTTAGTGATTACGAGCAAGGGGTTAAAGGAATTTTAATGAATTTTTGGTCAGAATATTCGGCAACTTCAGATGTGGCGGCCAAACTTGTTTTAGTCGAGAGCAAAGAAGATAAAATTTTAGCTTTGCGCGTTCCAGCTGAATATCGAGCTGTTCATTTAAGTTTAGCTAGTTCATTAGAAATGATCCGAGTTGGTTTGTCCCAAGCCGATGAACAAAAATTAACCAGCGGTTTAGATCAGCTTAACGCGGTTTTTATAAATAATGGTTGGTTAGGCACGCCTAGAAATTAGTTATGACCAGAGTCGAAAAAGACAGCCAACTCAAAACCAAGGTTGAAAATTTAACCACCCAAGTTAAAACAGTAGAAAAACAAGAAGCCAAGGAACAGCGAATTTCAAAATTTAAATTAGCTTGCGGCGGTTTAGTCTTAGTAGTTTTTTTGGGCTTATTTTTTGGTATAAGTTGGATAATGGCCGCAAGCGGTTTAGTTAATGTGCCAATTATTTCTCCGATCGCCTATAAGATTCCGGTCCCCATGCAGCCAGTTGTTCCAGGAGTTTTAATTGATGCTTATGTTTCAGAATATTTTAATTCTCTAATTACCGAGAGATTACAAGCCGGTAGTGGGGAATTAAAAGAGCGAGCGGTGACCGTGACTTTATCTGAAGCCTCGTTAACAGCTTCGTTGCGAGAACTTTTAGCCACAGAAAATTTGTCGTTTTTTAAAACCGAACCAGCTCAAGTGGCGATTAAAAAAGATCAAGGTTTAGAAGTATTTTTACCATTAGCTAATTCGTCAAATAATAATGCTTTGCGCTTGCTTTTAAAAATTGTCGTGGTAAACGGAAAAATTTCTGTCACTTATGTTAGGATGACTATTGGTAATCTGGTTTTGCCAGATGGGTTTTCTAAAATTGTTTTAAAACCATTTCTGGATCAAGGTTTACAGCAAGCTAATTACAAGTTGGGCGCTTACTCGACAATTGACGAGATTTTATTTGAGGATAATACTTTGGTGGTTAATGGCCAGTTAACGGTTCAGGTTCAAGAAATAAAATAATTTTCATGTTGTTACTTTTGCGAATTTTTCCTTTTTTGTTGGTTTTGACCTTGATTGGGAGTTGGGCGGCGCTTTTTTGGTTGGCCGCGCCGCCACTTTTAGTTATTTTAATTACTTGTCTGGTCTCTTTATTCTTATTAGCTGGTTTAGCTGGGTGGTCTTTTAAAAAAAGTGATTTTTGGTTTCTTTTGGGAATTCCTTATTTTTTAATTTTGTCTTTCTTTTCTTTTCTTATTTTTTTAGAAGCCGGAATTATTAAATCCGTGGCCGCCATTTTGGTTTTATTATTAGTTTGGTTGTTTGCGGAAAACTTATTTAATTTTGTCCATCGCCGCGGCGCTTATCAAGTGAACGCTCTAGAATATTTAACTTTAGTTATCAATATTACCAGTGTTTATTTTATAACAGCTAGTCTATTGGCCAGCAAACTTTTTTTGGGTTTGCCGCTTTGGTTTTTAACGGGAGTTTTTAGTTTAATTATTTTTGGTTTAGTCGCTTCGACTTTTTGGGTTTGTAAAATTGAAAAAAAGAAAATTTTATTGTTGGCTTTAAGCGGCGGGGTTTTGGCGGGAGAAATTTTTTTAAGCCTAGCTTTTTTACCAGTTAGTTTTTTAGTTAATGCGGCTTTTATAACGATTTTCTTTTATTTATTTTTTGGCTTGCTACGAGCCGGTCTTTTCGGTAAGCTATCAGCCGTGGTTTGGCAACGTTATCTTTTAGCGGCAGTTATCTTTTTTGTGTTGGTGGCTTCTACTGCCAGATGGACTTAGTGGTTACAGATTTGCTGGTTGTTACTAATCTACTAATTTGGCTACAAATCCTACTAATCTACTAATTGGCTACGAATAATTGGTTAATAAGAAAAAAATAATCTACTTCCTTATTAATTAGTAGAATTAGTAGAGATTAGTAGAGATTAGTAGATTAGTAACAAATTATGAAAACTTTTTCTTTACCCTCGATTTTATTAATTGCCGCGGCCTTAGGAGCAGGAGCGGGAATTATTGGAACCGTCGGAACACAAATTTATTTAAGTAATTATTCAGTTAGTTTGGAAAATTTTGCCGGACCAATTAATTTGACTGGCGAGCATGAATTTAAAGAGCCACAGAATTTTAATGAAGCCATAAATTTAGTCCAAGAAAATTTGTTGCCAGCCAGCGTGGAAATTTTTGCTCGAACCAGTTCTGGTCTTTATGAACCAGGACAAGGACAAGCCAGTGGTTTTTTCATTACTTCTGACGGTTGGTTGGTAACTGCCAATTCTAAATTTATTTCGAGCCAAGTTACTTCTCTGGTTGTTGTGGTTAATAATCAGATTTTTTTAGTCGAAAAAACTCTTGTCGATCAGGCAACCAAGATAACTTTTTTAAAAATTAATGCTTCAAATTTACCGGTAGTATCTTTGAGTAATTTTGTTCTGCCTCAGCCGGGTGATAATTTATTTATTACGCCGGCTAGCGATTCTCTAATTAGTTCTTCACTTTTACGTCTGGTTGATATTAACGACCAATCGCGAGCGGCCGAATCAACTGGTCGACGTTTTTTATTAAATGATTCGTTTGATACTAAGTTGGCCGGCTCAGCCGTGGCTAATTCTTTTGGTGAAGTGGTCGGGATTTTATTACCCGAAACGAGCGGGACTTCTTCAACGGTTTTACCATTAACCGCGATTCGTCCGGCGATTTATTCATTACTAAAAGAAGGACAAATTAAAACTTTTTTGTTTGGAGCCAATGTTACTAATATTCAAAAAGCCGTTGGTTTACCAGAAAGCGAAACTCGCGGTCATTGGTATGGTGAAATTATGGAGTCTGTTCTAGCTGACGGACCGGCCGCCTCGGCGGGATTAAAAAAAGATGATATTATATTAGATGTTGGCGGGGTAGCTTTAGCTGGGTTTTTTCTTGATGAACTTTTAGCTGATTATCATCCGGGCGAAACGGTTAGCCTAACCATTGATCGAGCCGGAGTTGAACAAAAAGTTGAAGTGGTTTTAGGAACACGCTGATAATTTACAAAATTTATGCCCAAAAATAATTATTCCTTACTTTCCCGAGGTTGGAAAATAATTTTAGCTTTTGCTTTTCTTGGTTTAGTGATTGCTTTGGTGGTCTCTTTTCTTCAGCCTTTGCGTTATTCCTCTACGGTTCGTTTATTAATTTTGCAAGACAATGCGGCTTCGCTTGATGCTTATACGGCCAGTCGTTCCACTGAACGTCTAGCCGAAAATCTTTCGACTATTGTTTATACTACTTCATTTTTTGATCAGGTTATGAATGCCGGTTTTGATATTGATCAAACGGTTTTTCCCGATCGTGAGGATAAAAAACGAAAAATGTGGGGTAAAACTGTTTCGGCTAGTGTTTCCCGGGGCAATGGTTTATTAACAATTACGGTTTATCACACTGATCCGGCTCAAGCTGAGCAAATTTCTCGAGCGGTAGCTTATGTTTTAACCCAACAAGCTTGGTCGTATATTTCTGGCGGCAGTGTTTCGGTGCGCGAAGTTGATGCACCGCTCAATTCACGTTGGATAGCTCAACCAAACATTCCAGCTAATGGTTTTTCCGGATTGGTGTTGGGTGGTTTGGCTGGCGTGGGTTATGTTTTGTTGCAGGCCGAACGATTGCGGCGACGACATCAGTTGGTGGATGAGGAGATATAGATGTTACGAATTACGAAAAGTGCCGAATATACGAATTTGGTTTTTTAATCTTTCGTTTATGGTCTTAAAAAGACAAGACATTCTTTATCCAGAATTGAGTTATAAAATCGTTGGTTTATGTTTTGATGTTTATAATGAAAT
>JAZDEQ010000022.1:0-7000 GCA_043808565.1 Candidatus Uhrbacteria bacterium
GGCCGCGACATCTGCTGCGTCAGCATTGTTCTCGTCGTACGCGGCGGTGAGGAGTCCTTTTGTTTGCTTCAGGTCTTCTCGAAGAGACGCCGTTTCGGTGGTCTGTACGTCGAGCTGTTCCCGAAGGTTAGAAACCATCCAAATAGCCACGAAGCAAACGACGGTTAGGGCAAGTTCAACAATCGAAAGGATCGCTATAAGTCGATCGCGTTTCATGGGCATTCCTTGTTACGATTTGTGGATCCCGAAGGACACCAAAAGGTATCAAAAAGTGAGATTGGTGTCAATATGGTCGGGTCGGCTGGATCACAAAACCGTTGATCCGCCTTCGCCGAGCTTCGGTGGACACGGTCGACGGTTTTGTGAGGATAAAAAAATACTGCCATTTTAAAACCAGCAGTATTTTATTTTTTAAAATTTTGACACCGGGTACTAATAATCCGCAAGAATTAACGGCCACGCGAAGGAGTTTTTCTTTGGGCACAATAAAGGTTTTATATTTATCTCCTGGGACGGGCAGGCTTTCTTGGTTTGGCAAAAATTCTGTTTGGGCTTTAATGGGAATTTTTAGACCAAGAAGATTTATTTGCGCCGTGACTTTAATATTTTTTGACCACAAACCAGTTAACTCCCACTGACAAATATCCCAACGTTGTTTATTGGTTAATAACCAAAGAGTTCCGGTAACCAATTTCCCAGGGTGGGGTTTTATACCATATAATTTTCGAGCTTCTTTAATCAGAATTTCTGCGAAGTCTCGGAAGATGCGCCAATCGCGTTTTTCATTAGCTCGAGCCAAAGTTGGCAAGGCGATCGGTTTATGAAAACCAAGATGGTATAATTTTTCTCGATGGGCTCCTAGACAAACAATAATATCACGCAAACTTTCTCTGAATGAAAGCTGTCCAAAAGCCAGGGCAAGAAATTGTTCCCAACAAGTGAAATGCTTAATTCGAAATTCGCCATTATAACGTTCAACGCATTGATCAAATTGATAACGATCAACGAAATCCATAATCTGAGAAAAGACATATTTTCCTTGGTGCATATTTGGATAATTGATAATTTAGGTATCAATTATCCCACCAAAAAGAAATTCAAATCGAAAAATATATTTTTCTCAGATTGTGGCTTAACAAACAACTATTTTAATCGTTGGCTAAAAGTTAACGAGACACGAGTGATAATTGACTATGAGTTCCGATAGTAATAAGAATTATAACTTCAGGCTTTTCTTCAAAAATCCCCCGCCAATCACTGGAGATGTTTATGCTTCTTAAACCTTTTAATTTTCCCGACAAGGAGGGGTTATTAAGGAGGGGATTATGTTTGTTTACCCCAAGAATTTTTAGAAGGTTTATTTTTTTGACGAGCATATTCTTTTCGGGCACTTTTAATAGCCGCAAGAAGCTCGCTAGTGGGGGTTTGCTCAGATTTATCGAGACTAATATAGAGTATTTTATTATTAATAAAATTTCTTAAGTAAACATTAAGCACGTCACTTAAATTTAAACCCATTTGTGAGGCGATTTTTTGAGCTTGGGTTTTAATTTGTTTGTCGGTTTTAAAATTGATAACTGTGGTCATATTTTTATTTAAACTAATATTTACATTGTATATACGTTGAAAACTTTTGTCAATTAGCAAACAAAAAATGTAAACAAAAAAGTCGCCGGATTTTAACCAGCGACTTTTTTGGTTTGGGTTTAAACAATGAGCGCCACAATCAACAAAGCCACAATGTTCAAAATTTTAATCATTGGGTTAATGGCTGGACCAGCGGTGTCTTTGTAGGGATCACCGACTGTATCGCCAGTAACCGCGGCTTGGTGAGCAAAAGAACCCTTGCCGCCGTAGTTGCCCTTTTCAATGTATTTCTTGGCGTTGTCCCAAGCGCCGCCACCAGCCGTCATGGAAATGGCCATGAACAAACCAGTAACAATGGAACCAATGAGCAAGCCACCAAGAGCGATTGGACCAAAGACAAAGCCGACAACGATTGGTGAGAGAACGGCTAGTAAGGCCGGCACCACCATTTCTTTAATAGCGGCTTTGGTGACGATATCGACTGCCCGACCGTAATCTGGTTTGTCGATGCCTTCCATGATTTTCTTTTCTTTGAATTGACGGCGAACTTCTTCAACCACAGCGCCAGCAGCGCGACCAACAGCTTCCATGGCTCGAGCGCTAAAAACATAAGTTACCAGGCCACCAAGGAATAAACCAATAATAACTTTTGGATCAGCTAGGTCAAAAATAACATCAGCTTTTTCTATTTTTAAGGCGTGAACATAATCACCAAAAAGAACCAAAGTAGCGAGACCAGCTGAACCAATGGCATAAGCTTTGGTTACCGCTTTGGTGGTGTTACCAACGGCGTCCAAAGGATCAGTAACATCGCGAACTGATTCTGGTAAACCAGCCATTTCAGCAATGCCGCCGGCGTTATCGGTGATTGGGCCATAAGCATCGATGGCTACGATAATGCCAGTAAGCGACAACATAGAAACCGCAGCAATAGCAATGCCATAAAGACCAGCTGAGGCGTAAGCAACGAGAACACCAAAAACAATTACCAAAACCGGAAGAGCTGTAGCTTTCATGGAAAGAGCCAAGCCAGCAATGACATTGGTGCCATGGCCAGTTTGTGAAGCTTCGGCTAATTTTTTAACTGGGTTATAAGAAGTGCTGGTGTAATATTCTGTGATGACAATCATTAAAGCTGTAACTACTAAACCAACAACCGAAGACAAGAAAAGGAAAATTGGGGCTGGACCGCCGATTACCGAGCTCATCATGTATTTGGTGACAAACCAGAAACCGATTAAGGCTAAAACACCGCTGGTGGCCAAGCCTTTGTAAAGAGCGCCCATGATGTTTTGGTTTTTTCCAAGTTTAATAGCAAAGGTTCCAACAATCGAAGCAATAATAGCCACTGAACCAAGAGCTAATGGATAGAGAACAAAGGCTTCCCCACCCTTGATGGCGACCATAGAAGTGGCGCCAAGGAACATGGTGGCCACCATAGTAACCGCATAAGTTTCAAAAAGGTCAGCGGCCATACCAGCGCAGTCGCCAACGTTGTCACCAACGTTATCGGCAATAACGGCTGGGTTACGCGGGTCGTCTTCAGGAATACCAGCCTCGACTTTACCAACCAAGTCAGCGCCGACATCGGCCGCTTTGGTAAAGATGCCGCCGCCAAGTCGAGCAAAAACTGAAATGAGCGAACCGCCAAAACCAAGACCAATCAAAGCGTTTACATTGTAACCAGAAATCATGTAAAAACCTGCAACCGCGATAAGACCAAGACCAACCACAAACAAACCAGTAATTGAACCGCCACGAACGGCAACATTCAAGGCTTCTTTCAAACCCTTTTTGGCCGCCTCGGTAGTGCGGACATTGGCTCGGACAGAAATAAACATGCCGGTAAAACCAGCTAAAGATGAGAAGATGGCGCCAACAGCAAAACCTGCGGCTAACCACCAATTTAAGAAAAGACCAATAAGAACCAGAACGATGATGCCAATAACCGCAATGGTTTTATATTGGCGGGCCATATAAGCCTTGGCCCCGTCTTGAATAGCTCGGGCAATGCCGATCATTTTTCCATCACCAGATGGTAAACGTAAAATCCACTGAATAAGAACAGCACCGTAGATTAGGGCTACAAGTCCGGCCCCAATCGCGAGAAGAGAAATTATGTTGGGCATAAAAAAGTTAGGTTTTTAAAGTGACGGTTGTTATAATAGTCTTTGAACACGGTTTTGTCAATCGTTTTTTGAAGTTTTTATGAGGTTTTATTGGGAAATAAGAGAATTTTAGCTTATGAAAAAAGATCCAACCTTTCATTTTGAACGCGATCTTGCGGCTTTGGGATACCGGGCTGTGGTTGGTGTTGATGAGGTTGGTTGTGGCGCTTTGGCCGGACCAGTTGTGGCCGGTGCGGTTATTTTACAACCACCGTTTCGCTTGGCCGGAGTTCGTGATAGTAAACTTTTGTCAGCTACGGCTCGTGAGCGATTGGCCGAGACAATTAAAAAACAAGCCCAAGCCCAGGTGGTTGGCGAAGCTTCGGTAGAAGAAATAAATCAATTCGGTATTCGTCAGGCCACTTTTTTGGCCATGCGGCGAGCCATTGAAAAAATTGGTGAAGTGGATTTTGTTTTAGTTGATGCTTGGCAAATTCCTGGTCTGCCTTTTAAACAAAAAGGGATTATTCGTGGTGATCGATTAATCAAATCAATTGCGGCCGCTTCAATTATTGCCAAAGTTTATCGTGATGCGTTTATGAGAAAAATTTCTGAAGAATATTCGGAGTATGGTTTTGATGAGCACAAAGGTTATGCCACAGCTTTTCATCTTTCGGCCATTGAAAAACATGGTCCTTGTCCAATCCACCGAACTTCTTGGCGACGTTTCCAGCCACAGCTTTTTGATTGACCAGAAACCTTTTTGATGGTATCATATTCATTGCTTAAAAAATTAACCAAGCTTATATAAGACTTTCTACTAAAAAATTTTTTATCAGTTTTGTTTTGTCGGTTTTACGGAGTTTTGTTTTTATTAAACAAAACGTTTGGTCAATTACCAAGGTTACTTTTAAGCCATTAATAATTTTTAGTCATTTTTTATTTCGACAAATTGGCCTGCCCGGCTATCGATTGGTCTTTTTTTTAAAACGACAATTACTTAGGGTTTATTCGCCAACCAAAAATAAATTTATCTTTCTTTTTGCTAACCGACTTATTCTTCATGCGGTTGTTGTTAGTATTATAACTCTAACCAGCGTGATCAGCGTTCAGGCCAGTGAAGTCCGAGGCGAGTCTTACGGCTCGCAAAGTTTATTTATAAGCATTGTTAGTCCCGATGAATCAAATTCATTGGAAGAGGTTTTGGCTACTGAGGCGGCGTTGAATTTAAGTGCTTCAACTTACAGTGATTCCTTTGTTGTTTCGTCCGAAACTTTTGAAGAGGAAAGTTATTCTGAAGAAAATGAAATGCCTATAGCTGCGATTTTTGGCGGCAGTACCTTGGTGGCCCCAACCATTACTAAACCACAAGCTAGTGTGGCCAAAAGAACTGAAACAGAAAATTATATTGTTCAAGAAGGCGATGTTTTGGGCTCAATTGCTGAAAAATTTAGTCTAAAATTAAACACCTTGCTTTGGGCTAATAATTTGACTTATCGAAGTACTATTAAACCAGGACAAGAATTAGTTATTTTGCCAGCCGATGGTATTACTTATAAAATTAAAAACGGCGATACAATTTCGAGTATTATTAAAAAATACGGTTCGAGCGAGGATAAAATTTTGGCCTTTAATAATTTAGCCAGTGCCAGTGATTTGAAAATTGGTGAAACCCTGGTTTTACCAGACGCCGAACCTCTTAAAACCGCCACGGTTCAGTATGCGGCTCCAGTCACTAAAATTTTCACCGGCGGCAGTTCAGCTCCAGCGGCAGCCACGGGCAGCTGGGTTTGGCCGACTGATGGTTGTTATATCACGGTTTATTTTAATCAATGGTACCTCTACGGTCTACACAAAGGTTTGGATGTTGACGGTGATTATTCTTCAAATATTTATGCCACTCGCGGCGGAACAGTAACTCGATCTGGTTGGTTTGATGGTTATGGTAATAGTATTGATATTAATCACGGCGATGGGTATGTTACTCGCTATGGTCACGCTTCAAAACTTTTTGTTTCAGCCGGCGATACGGTGAGTGCTGGTGAAGTTATTGCCAAAGTTGGTACAACCGGTAAATCTACTGGCACTCACTTGCATTTTGAAGTTATGAACGACGGCACTAAAGTAAACCCCTTAAACTTTATTCGTTGTAAATAAAAAAATTATTGGTGTATGGAAAAAACCTGCTTGTCTTGTAAGGCTAGAGTTGATGAATGGAATGATAAATGTCGCGGTTGCGGTTATGTTTTGGTGATGGAACCCGAAGAAAAAATTCGAGCCAAATATTTACGAACTCCGTCGCTCGGTGCTTTATTTTTTACTCAAGGCTGGACTCTTGGCGCTCGACTTTATTTGTTGTTTTTATTTTCACTTATTCCGGTTGTTGGTATTCCGGTTTTGGTTGTTTCGTCTCTTTTTGGCCGGCGTTTGTCTTGGAAATTTGGTGGCTGGAGCGACTGGCAAGAGTTTCAAAAGTGGATGAAAATTTTGGATATTGTTGGGGTGATTTGGATTAGCCTTTTGGTTATTTCGTATTTTGTTTTTAAGAAATAATCGACAACAAACGATTTTCGTCTTTTATTTGATCTAAATTTAGCACCGGCCATGAGGCCGATTTTTAAAAAAATTCCTTATTTTAGCCAAGAATTCGCATTAGCCAGTTGACAAAACCGGTTTTTTGTGCTATTATTATCCGTTGTTGTATGAGAAAAAATTAGGTCTTTCTGGGTTGTTTCTCGATCGAAAATGAGAAATAGCCCCGAGCGACCTTCCCTTGGTTGCTTTTGCTTTGTCTGCCCCGACTAGTACCAACGGCCAATACCGGCCACTTTCAGGAGATCTCATGAACAAAGGTTTCGGTTTCTGCCTCGTCGTCGCTTCCTCCCTGCTTCTTTCTTCCGGCTGCGCTTTCTTTTGGGAGAAGCCGGATCAGCTTGAGAAGAACGACACGGGCACAGTCACAGACACCGCCGAAATCGTCGACACCGCCGACGTCTACCCAGACGACGACGGCGACGGTTTCACCGCGGACGAAGACTGCGACGACGCCAGCGCTGCCATCCACCCCGGCGCCGACGAGATCTGCGACAGTCTCGACAACGACTGCAACGGAATCGTCGACGATGGCGAAGGCTGCGAATAGCCGCCACTTCAACGGTCAGACCCTACTGACCTTTCACACATAAGTTTAATACAACTCGCTTGATTCGAGAAACCCTCTTAATAAATTCGGATTTGATAATCGGCGTCTGGAAGCGCGGATTTTTTGTTTAAGATCGGTTAATCCTTTTGGCGGACAGTTGGCC
>JAZDEQ010000023.1:0-12621 GCA_043808565.1 Candidatus Uhrbacteria bacterium
CTTTACGATACTTTACTGGACAGACAAAGTGATAGTGGATTTGATAAGCGTTGTGCTCGGATTTTTTGACCGTTCTCATACCCTCCTAGTTTAAAGGACAAGGTGCCGCGCAGCAAGCTGCTCGGAAAAAAGCAAGTTTTACTGTTGCCACTCTATTCCTTTAATAATTTCTGTCGCTGAATTTAAAGTGTCTTGGAAAGTTTTATCATCAATCAGTGGCAGATCGTTAACACTTTTTGCATTTGCACTAATGGCAAAAACTAAATATTCCTGACTTCCTGTCATCAAGGCTTGGTTACTTCTATAAAGTAGGTCGTCAAAATTTATATAATAGCCATTACAAGTATCGGCATATGAGGATGTCAATGACTGAGGTATTGAACAGTTTTCGGTAAAATAAGATCCATACCAAATAACACCTTTTGATGTTGACTGGCCACAAGCTTCTTTTTGGATATTATCCATTTTTGCAGTATCAAGAAATAAATCAACGCGAGAAATGGTGTCAGAGATTTTTGTTGTCCATGAAAAAGGTACACAATTTGCTCCATCAACCGTATCAATATTAGTTGTGTAACGATAAATATCTCTCCAGCGTCCACCAATTATCCCGCTGGCCATTTGTTCGTGGGTTAAAAGGCTTAATGTATAACCATTTTTTATAAGCTGAAGACCGGAAATTAAATTGCCTTGATCATCTTTTGGTTGTTGGGCCGTCCAATCGTTAGAATAAGTAACTGATAAACGATCGTCAGTATAAACTTCTTGTTGAGGAAGGTACGACAAAAATTTCTGAGCGTCTTTTTGAGAAATTTTCACACACCAGGAATGAGCTGTATCAAACAGGTCGTTATTATAAAGACTGGCTCTTGTATCATAACCGGCACTTAGCTTGAGTGCCCCGGTACCATCACGATCTTGAGAGGTACATTCTCCATTACTACAATTAGCTGTAGCGAGAACAAACTGCTTATCATTATTCAAACACAAATAATTAGACGAAATATTTTTTTCGTGCCAAAGCCAAAATATAATTCCCAAAAAAATAACTGTAATCAGTGCAAGGATTTTTATTTTAGGTTGCATATTTTTAAACCAAAACCTGAATTATTACTACCAAAGCAATAATCGCCCAGACGGCATTTAAAAAAGTGAAGGGATAATCCTTTCGCCAGGCTGATTCGATTATCAGAAGAATGGCTCCGACACCATTCAAAATTTGGTAAACCAAATCATGGGCCCCGACTATTCCCCAGGATAACAGAGCGTAGGCTATTAAAACTCCGGCTACGCCGATCCAGCCGAGAGTGTTTATGGTGGTTTTGTTCATAGGTGATTTTTGGGGTGATTATTGTGTGATTGTGGGGGTGATTAAAAAATTCTGCTTCCGAACCTGACGATGATATCTTACCGCAAAACGGTGGGCTTCGTCACGGGCTTGTTGAAAGAGCTCTTTACCCATGGTCGCCAGCCGAGCCAATGTCTTATCATCGCTAGAAAAAACCAAACGGTCTTGTTTGCGATCAAAACCTTTGGCCAAACCAATAACCGGAATTTTTAAATTGAATTCTTTGAGAATTTGCTCAGCTCGATTGACCTGTCCTTCGCCACCATCAATAACGAAAACTTCTGGTAGAGGCCAGGCCTTGGGTTGTTTTTGGGCTCGCAATAAACGACGACACAAAACTTCTTCCATCATAGCCACATCATTTGCCCCCTTAACGGTTTTGATTTTAAATTTTCGATATTCATTTTTAGCTGGCTTCCCGGCTAAAAAAACTGCCATTGAAGCCACGGCTGAGGCACCCGAGATATTACTAATATCATAAGCTTCGATTCGACCAGAAAGATCAACGCCTAAACTTTCGGGTTTAGTAATTGGTAAATCTGAATCCTCGCGAGAGATAATCGCCACGTCTTGAATGTGTTCCAGAGCAAAAATTTTATTTCTTAATTTTCCAGCCGCTTCAAATTTTAAATCACGTGAAGCTGCGGCCATATCTTTTTTCATTTGACCAATCAGCCTCTTGGTTTTACCGGAAAAAAACATTATGAGTTGACTAATATTTTTTTGATAATCTTTTGAAGAAATTTTTCCAGCACAGACGCCTGAGCAAAGTCCTAAATGAACATTAAAACAACTTTTATTTCGACCAGTAATTTCCGGTGGTCGGCAGTCACTCCAAGGAATAATTCTGCGAAGTAAATCCAGCGACTTTCGGAGCGCGGCTCCGCTGGTGTAAGGACCAAAAACCGCTAAAAAATATTTCTTGGTTTTTTGGGATGTTTTTTTATCGAATAGATTAACCCCTAAGCGTTCTAAATCTAAACCACGCTGTAAAATCGGCCGAGAAAATTTTTCATTTGTGATCGTTAGGTATAAAAAACTTTTATCGTCGCGCTCGAGAATATTGTATTTTGGTTTTTTGGTTTTAATTTGATTGGCTTCTAAAACCAGGGCTTCGATAACAGTTTTGGTTTCCAAATAATCGATCTGCGAAATTTGGCTAACCATTTCAGTTAGACGTTGATCATGGGCTTTGGTGAAGTAAGAGTTGACACGTTTTTTAAGGGAGGTGGCTTTACCGATATAGAGAAGGCTTTTATTTTTATCGTAAAAAAAATAAACACCGGGGGAGTTGGGGAGAATTTTATTTTTGATTTTAAGACTTGGAGGAATCATAATAATGAAATTTCCATTTAAGGACCGATCGGCCCTTAAATGGCCGAGCGACCTTCTTGCCATTTAAGGCTCAATCGAGCCATAAATGGCTCCTAACGTTCCTCAGCTACAAAAACTCTTACCCACTTGTTCAAACCAGACAATTTCATAAAAGACACGACTGGATCAATTAAATCCAACGATGATATCCAAACGCTTTTTTGGATTGGAAGAAAACCCCACTGATTCAAATACCCTCTCAGACGTTTCCTAACGGCTTTATTTTTTTCAGGAACATCAAAAACAACCAAACAGGCTTTATTTTTATCGTCAAAAGGAAAAACTCGATCTATTTCAATTTTAACGGCCGCTAAAATTCCTTTGTTGGTAAAAGAAAAAAGAATGTTGGGCAAAACATTTTCTCTTGTTTTAATCATTCCGGTTTTTTTTAATCTTTCGAAATCACGTTTTAAAAAACCTCGTCTGTCTAAACTAAAATGAATATCTTTAGAGGAATTGGCCTTTTTTGCTTCTAACCAAAGAGTGAATAATAATCTGGAAGTCTCTGACTTAAAAGATAGACCTCTTTTTGAATTCTTTTTTGTCATATATGTCGCGATCGGCCCTTAAATGGCTCGATCAGTACTTATTTGCTAATAACTTTTATTTTTGGAATTTCTTTCCGAGAAATTTTGCGAACCTTAACTTTATCGTAACCGAGAATTTTCGCTTTAACAAGCCGATGTAAACCGTCCAAAATTAACCAACGACCTTTGTTTTTCATAATGTCTATTGGATACAACAAGTCGGCTTTCATCGTACGATCGTACTCGGTTTTAAACTTTTTGGGGCCGTTAATAACCTGATTAGGCGAAAGATTATAACTGCCTTCTAAGAAATTCCAAAACGGTATTTCAAAATGCCACGCCAAATCCGAAAGCAATATTTCCTTAATAGGAAAATCTAGAGCCCAAATCTTACTTTCCTCCCAATGAAAATCAAAACCAACTTCCTTAATAATTTTTGGTATTTTTTTATTATCCATAAATTACCTGAATCTTTTAATTGCTTTCGATAAATTTTTCCTTGTTTCCGCATCTGTTTCTATTATCAAAACTTCACTTAAAATTTCTCGGCTTTTTTCTCCGCCGATTTGAGCCAAACTTCTTATTGCTTCCCATCTTAACATTTTTTGTTCACTATTTTTTAAATATTTTTCAAGAATTCGAATGACATCGTCAACAGGAAACGCCTCAAACGCTCTAATAATTTTCCAAACGATTAACTCATTACTTAAGTATTTTTGTAAACATTTTTTTAGTACTGATTGTGCTGCAAAATTTTTCGAATAAAATGATATTTTTCCGATGGCATCGATAGCTTCACTAATCTGTTCGACATTTTTTGTTTCCAAAACTTTAATCAAATATGGCAAGGCTGGTTCTCCGATTTTTGCTATCGTTCGAGCGACAATGTCTCTGGGACATGGATAATTCCATTTATTAAAAAACTTATTGGGTAATTGTTTGTACTGATTATGACCAATTTTGCCTAAATAGCCAATCAAAATTGGCACAGCCGTTTCTCCAATATTTTCTAAAGCCTCGCAGATAGCAATCTTAGTATATAATTTATCTTCTTTTGTTAATTGCTTACACAACGGATTAATAGCTGGCAAATACTTTCTCTGCCCCAAAATCTTAGCGGCAGAAGTCCAAATTTTTGAAACAGACGATAGCAAATTTTCAATCAAAACGCTACTCAAAAAATTAGAAAATTTTTCATCTTCTTTCTTGGTTGTAAAACCTCGCCGATCTTTACCGGCAATTAAATTTTTCTTTTCCATAAAATCTAAAATCCTAACGACTTTATTTTATTGAAAATAATATCTAAAATCTTCAAATAATGACTGATTTCCGTAGTCCAATCTCGATCGTTTTCTGGATGAGTTTGAAATCCGACATAAGTACATATTCGAAATACCAACGCTCGCAAAAGAAGTTGGTCAAAATCTTTAATATTTTTGCCTAAATCAAGAATCGAAAGATCAGCACCATTCCATACTACGGCCTCGATTATCATATCGGCAATTGGATAATCTGCGGGTCTAAAATACGGGGTCATATCAATAACCGCCGGAGGCAAAGTGTTGTGAAACAAAATTTGATCCAAACTCCAATCACTATGAATAAGTTGGTTTGGCAATTCATTTTTTCTTAGAAAACTAAAAATTCTTTTCAGCGGTTCTTTGGTGAGTTCAAAATTTGGCAACGACAATTCTCCCCAAGCAATTTTATCGGCAATGGAAAAAACGTCTGTTTTTTTATCAAACCATTCTGGTTTTGACACATTTATCAAAACCGTGCAAAACACTCTGTTTAATTCGATCGCTTCGATATAATGACCTGGTCGATGTTCGCCTTCTAAAAACTCGCTGACTGTCCAGCCGGCAAAAACCCACGATCCATTTTTTGCCAACAAAGGTTTAGGTACCCGAAATTTATTGCTCCTTAAACCGTTATTTATTTCCGCAAGCCACGACGCTTCAATGGCGTCATTTGTTGGTTTAAAAACAACATCTTTAACTCGATAACAGGTGCCCTGGCCACCGGGGAGTAAAATTGGTTTTCCAGAAACACCAAAAGCGTTGAGAATTTTTTGATTTGGGATATCGTTTTGCACAAAATTTTAAATTTATTTTTTTAATAATTCCTCAACCTCATCAGCATATCTAAAAAATCACCACAAAGCAAAACACCCGTTAAAAAACGAGTGTCTTGATACAAGAAACTTTAAAAAAAGTTAAGCTTGCTCAGTAACTGGAGTTTCAGCTTCTTCAACTGGAGCAGTAGCTGTCTCTTCTGTTGGTTCAGCGGCGGCTTCGGTTTCTTCGGTGACTGGGGCTGTTGTGGCATCAGTCATGTTTGGGTCGTCAGACATATCAGATTATTTGTGCCAAGGCACTTAATAATTAGCAGCCTCAAAGAGACCGCGTTGATTATAGAAAATTTTTTGGTTCTTGTCAATCAAAACACCTTAATTTTTCCATCGTCTCTTACTGAAATATATTTTTTAAAAAACAAAAATCCCCACATTCATCTATTTGTGGGGATTTTTGTTACATAAGGCTCAGGAGAAGGTCTAAATTATCATCTGGTGCAGTTTTGTTTCTTTGTTCTTTTCCGCATTTGAGGCATTTATGGACAACCATCCAACCTTTCTTAGTGTGTTTTTCTATACGAACCGGCTCCATTAAACCACGGCAGGTTTCTTCTCGATCGCCTGGCACAATATCAACATGTTTACACCAAAGACAAAAAGGACAATGGTTACGAAAACTTCCGTTAGACAGTGGCTCAACCGAATGGCGGCACCGTTCACAAGAAAAGGCATCATTCCCTTGGCCGTAAAAATTTTTTCGCTTCATCCTGCTTTTTACGCAGGGTTCGGTTTATTCTTTAAAACAGGCTTGAATAAAAGGGGTACAACATTCACCGCTGACGGCGATTACTTCCAGTTCCTACTTCATTCTCAAAAAGAGACATCCGAGTGGGGATTAAGCCCACCACTGTCCATCGCCATTACACGATTGGTCACTGGTTTAGTGTCTTCTATTCGCACTGCTCTGTGTTACCACAGGCGTCCTCCCCTTACCGAGGATGAGCGATTTTTAATTTAAAGGAAGAAAAAATAATATTAAATTATAACAATGTTGTCAAAAAAAATTATTTTTTTAATGTCTGTCTTAAATATTCCCCAGTATAACTCCCCTTGTGCCGCGCCACCTCCTCTGGTGTCCCAACACAAACCACTTCTCCACCCTTATCGCCACCTTCTGGTCCAAGGTCGATGATCCAATCGGCGGTCTTAATAACATCAAGATTGTGTTCGATAACGATCACGGTGTTCCCCTTATCAACTAACGCGTGTAAAACTTTTAATAACTGATCAACGTCGGCAAAATGCAAACCCGTGGTCGGCTCATCGAGAAGATACAAAGTTTTTCCGGTCGCTCGTTTGGAAAGTTCGGAAGCCAGTTTAACTCGTTGAGCCTCGCCACCGGAAAGGGTTGGGGCGGGTTGACCAAGTTTCAGATAACCAAGACCAACCTGACACAAGGTTTCCAATTTATCCGAGACAAAAGGAATATCTTTAAAAAATTCTGCCCCTTCCTCAACGGTCATGGCTAAAACTTCAAAAACATTTTTATCTTTAAAAGTTATTTCCAAAGTTTCTCGATCAAAACGTCGGCCTTTACAAACATCACAAGTCACATAAACCGTTGGCAAAAAATGCATCTCAATCGCCAAAGTGCCATGACCTTCACAATGTTCACAACGACCGCCCGGAACATTAAAACTAAAACGACCAACTTTATAACCACGAAAACGCGCCTCGGCTGTGGCCGCAAATAATTCGCGAATCGGCGCCCAGGCACCAGTGTAAGTAGCTGGATTAGAACGTGGGGTTCGACCGATGGCTGATTGATCGATAAGAATGGCTTTATCAATATATTCAGTTCCCAACAAAGCTCGATGCTTCCCCGGCGTGGCCGATGAGCCGTAAAGTCGGCGAGCCAACTCTTTATACATCGTGTCGTAAGCCAAAGACGACTTGCCCGAACCAGAAACCCCAGTAATACAAACAAAGCGCCGCAAAGGAATTTCTACGTCAATATTTTTTAAATTATTTTCTGAAGCGCCTTTGATTTTAATAACATCACGACCAATTAATCGCCGCTCGGCTGGAATGGTAATTTTTTTATCGCCACGAAGATAAGCGGCGGTCAAAGATTTTTTATCAGCAAAAATTTCTGGCGTTGTTCCAATGGCTGTAACCTCACCGCCATGAATTCCTGCCCCTGGACCAATCTCGACCATAAAATCAGAGGCTCGAATGGTATCCTCATCATGTTCAACGACAATCACGGTGTTTCCAAGATCGCGAAGATTTTTTAAAGTCGTGATAAGCCGCTCATTATCTCGTTGATGTAAACCAATTGTTGGCTCGTCAAGAACATAAAGTGCACCGACTAGGCGAGAACCAACCTGCGAAGCCAAACGAATCCGCTGAGCCTCGCCGCCCGACAAAGTTCCGGCAATGCGATTAAGGGTTAAATAATGAAGACCGACATCAAGCATGAATTGCAAACGATTTAAAATCTCGCGCAAAGCTGGCCCGGCAATTTCTTGATCGCGAGAGGAAAAAGAAAGATTAATAAAATAATCAACCGCTTGTTCGATCGACAAACTGGTTAATTCAACAATTGAGCGATTACCCGGCAACTTAACCCACAAGGCCTCGTTGCGAAGACGTGCGCCCTGACAAGCTTCACAAACATCTTCACTAAATAATTCGGCTGTGCCTAAACCATGACACGCCTGACAAGCCCCGTAAGGCGAGTTAAAAGAAAAAAGTCGCGGTTCAATTTCCGGAAAAGAAAAACCATCATCCGGACAACTAAATTTGGCCGAAAGCATTTGTTCGGTTTTATCTGGATAAACAATCGTCGCGACATCATTGCCTTTTTGTACAGCCATCTCGAGAGCTTCGGATAAACGTTGTCGCCCATCTTTTTCTTCGGAAGTAAACAAGACAACCGGAATCGTATCGACAATAACCTCAATCGTATGCTGTTGATACCGAGATAATTTAATCTGTTGATTCAAATCAAATTCTTTCCCATCAATCCGCACTCGGGCAAAACCAGAATTATAAAGATCATAAAGAAGTTGATAGTACTCACCTTTCCGCCCCAGCACCACAGGAGCCAAAATTTTAATCGACCCCGATCCCCCAACGCCCTTTAACGCCCCCACTAACGCCTTAACACCCCCTAACACCACGTTCACCATCTCCTCATTCGTCAACTTCTGAATTTCCCGACCACACTTTGGACAATATGGCCGACCAATGCGGGCAAACAAAACCCGGAGATAATCATAAATCTCGGTAATCGTGGCCACAGTCGAACGCGGATTTGACGAATGGGCTTTCTGATCGATCGAAATAGCTGGCGACAAGCCTTCGATTTCATCAACATCGGGTTTTTCCATTTGCCCTAAAAACTGTCGAGCATAAGCTGACAAAGATTCCACATAACGCCTCTGCCCTTCGGCAAAAATTGTATCAAAAGCCAACGACGATTTGCCTGATCCAGAAACACCAGTAATACAAATCATCTTGTTTCGCGGAATTTCCAGATTAATATTTTTTAAATTATGCTCGCGAGCGCCTTTGATTTTTATGAAGTCCATATGGAATGTTATAAAACGTAGAAATCGTAAAACGTAGAAAACGTAGATTATTGGTATTTGGTTGAAATTTGTCTTTTTTATTATCTTTTGCTAGGCTAAGCCAGGATTCGAACTTCGTTCCCAAGGAGAAACAGCCATGAACAACACCCAACTTCGTGGCCTTTTGAAGCAACACTACCCGACCCTGGCCGACGCATTCATCTTCGCCGACGGCGTCGTCGCTGCGGTCAAGGCTGGAAACACCAGGGTTGCGGTTACCTTCGACTGTGAAACATTCGAGATCGACAACCAACAATTCGCCGTCCCGTCTCTGGCGGGAGTCCTTCACTTCAACAACTCTCCGACAACCCTCGGAGAGGCAATGATATACGTTCAAGAACATCTGAAACGCCGCGATGGCCAGCCAATCGTCTGGAGACCGAATCCGGATTACTTCGGAACCGAAGACGAAGATGACGAATAATTTCTTCTCTTGCCCGACCACGTCGTCGGGCGCCCCCAAAAGCAACTTTGTTAATTCAAGGTTGTTTTTGTTTTCTATTATGAAACACGTATATCACACGGGCATTATTTTTTTAAACTTAGACGGCAGTTCTCGCCCGCCGTCATTGCGAGGAGCTCTTAGTTTGTCATGCGACGCGGCAATCTAATTATTAAGACGACATAACCAGATTGCCACGTCGCTCCACCTTCGCTAAAGCTACGGCGGACACGTCGGCGGCCTCGCTCCTCGCAATGACGGATTGGTGTCGGTTTTTATTTCAGCCCCTTCGTCCTCTTCGTCCCTCTCTTCCCCTTCGCTCCCTTAATCTCCTTCCGCAACAAAACAATCTCGTCTCGTAAAATCGCCGCTGTCTCAAAATCCAAATTAAAAGCCGCGTCGCGCATCTCCTTTTCTTTTTCTTTAATGGCTTCTTCAATTTCATGAGGTTCGGCGGTTAACTCTAGTTTCAGAATATCTTTGATATCTTTTTCCGTCTCGCCAAACATGGCTCGAATGTCACCAATTTTTTTGCGAATAGTTTTTGGGGTAATGTTATTTTTTTTGTTATAAGCCAGCTGAATTTTACGACGACGATTAGTTTCTTTTAGAGCCCGTTTAAGTGAACCAGTTATTTCATCAGCATAAAGAATGACTTTGCCGTCAACATTGCGCGCGGCTCGACCAATGGTTTGAATCAACGAAGTTTCGGAACGTAAAAAACCTTCTTTATCAGCATCGAGAATGGCGACCAGAGTTACTTCTGGCAGATCCAAACCTTCGCGCAACAAATTAACGCCAACCAAAACATCATATTTCCCTTTTCGAAAATCCGTCAGTGTAGTGATCCGATCAAGTGTCTCAACGTCAGAATGAAGATACTGAGTTTTAACGCCTTTCTCAATTAAAAATTCCGACAAATCTTCAGCCATTTTTTTAGTTAAAGTCGTAACCAAAGATCGCTCGTGTTTTTCGGCACGAATTAAAATTTCATCGACTAAATCTTCAATCTGGCCTCCGTATTCCCCTCTCCCCCGGGGAGAGGGGTTAGGGGTGAGGGCATGAACTGGGGAGGGGTTAGGGGTAATGGCCCGCACCTCCACCTCTGGATCCACCAACCCGGTTGGCCGAATAATCTGTTCAACTACTTGAGTGCTGTTTGACTGCTCAAATTTTCCGGGCGTAGCACTGGTAAAAATAACCTGACCAATTTTTTCGGCAAATTCATTAAACTTCAGCGGTCGATTATCCTTAGCCGAAGGCAAACGAAAACCATGCTCAACCAAAACATTTTTACGAGCTTGATCACCTTCGAACATGCCACCAATTTGCGGAACGGTCACATGCGATTCATCAATCATCAAAAGAAAATCTTTACCAAAATAATCAAGCAGGGTCGATGGCGGACTGCCGGCTGGCCGGCCCTCAAAATGCCGCGAATAATTTTCAATACCATTGCAATAACCGACTTCCTGAATCATTTCCAAATCATAACGAGTTCGCCGTGACAAACGATCGATTTCTAAAAGTTTACCTTCAGTCTCTAATTCTTTTAATCGCTCGTCCAATTCCCGACGGATATTTGATAAGGCACGTTCTTTTTCGGCTGGCGAAATTACATAGTGCTTGGCCGGAAAAATCCAAGCCTCGGTAATTTTTTCCAAAAGTTTTCGGGTCACATGATCGAGAAGTTCAATCCCCGAAATATTTTCTCCGGAAAAAATCAAACGAAAAATTTTTTCTTCATTAGTCGGCATGATTTCCACCACTTCACCGCGGGCGCGAAACGAGCCGCGAGTTAAATCTGAATTTGTTCGTTCAAATTGCAGGTCAATCAACTTGTGCAACAAATCACTGCGCTCGGCCGCACCAACCTTAAGATGTAAAACCGATTTCTCATATTCCTTAGGCGAACCCAAACCATAAATACACGAAACCGAAGAGACCACAATTACATCCTGGCGCGACAAAAGCGATTGTGTCGCCGCGTGCCGTAACCGATCGATTTCTTGATTAATTGTGGCTTCTTTTTCAATATAAGTATCGGTCCGCGGCAGATAAGCTTCAGGTTGATAATAATCATAATAGCTAACAAAATATTCCACGGCATTTTCAGGAAAAAATTCACGAAATTCATTACAAAGTTGAGCGGCCAAAGTTTTATTAGGCGCGATGACTAAAGTCGGTTTTTGAATTTCTTGAATAACATTAGCCATGGTAAAAGTTTTTCCAGAACCAGTAACACCAAGTAGGGTTTGAAATTTTTCTTTAGACCGAAGACCAGCGATTAATTTTTTAATCGCTGGCGGTTGGTCACCAGCTGGTTGGTAGTTGGAATGAAGTCTAAAAGGCATATTTACATTGTTACGAATTACGAAAAGTGCCGAATATACGAATGTTTGGGTTCAAAAGGTGACAATGGTAGCAAAGGTGAGTAAAGAAAAAACCTTTTTGTTCCTCTTGCTCCCTTTGAAACCATTGTTACCGCTGCGCCCACCAATCAAAAAACCAAATTCGTATATTCGTAACTTTTCGTAATTCGTAACAAACAATAAATTCCCCTCGAGAAGGGTTTCTCTAGGGGATGGCAAGACAAGTTGTAAATATAGTTTACTAAAAATCCTTTACAAAATCAATCATCGTGCTAAATTGAGATCGCTCGTTCGTGAACTCAAAAGCGGCTTAGCCGCAAGGAGGAACCTTGGAACTGCCAGAAGCAATCGCTTCAATCCCCGTCTCTGTTCTCATCATCTTTATCAGCTCCATCTTGGGCGATGATGCCATGACCAACGGCGCCAATCTCCTCAAGGCAACAACGTTTGATGCCCTTGACTATGACCGACTCGCCTCGGCCTGGCGAGCCCGGCTCGACCAAGGAGGCAGGCGACCGGACGGCACCAGCCACCTCTGGGAGCGCGAAGAAATGGAGTGGAAGGTTTTCCCCGCTCTCCAAGCGGCGAAGGAACGAGCAGAAAGCGCGCCAATCGCCCCCCCCCGAGCCGACCAAGAAGGCGGTGAGTCAACCCGACTCTTCGAAGCTGGAAACTGGGCGGGAACCGAAAGACCGTCGCCTCTCGCTGGCTATAGCCACCGCAAAACAAAACATCAGATTTGATATTCGAATTTTTGACCATTAACGTATCCAGAAAATGTTTCTTTCGTTTTTAAAAAATTCTCGTATTGATTATTAGCCATTGATCCTTTGGTTGTGTTCCAGACGT